>JAUNBK010000095.1 GCA_030527105.1 Planctomycetia bacterium | reverse complement strand
CCATCTTATCGGTCGACGTCGTAACTGCCATTTGGTTATCCTTTCTTAAAAATTCAACAAAAAAGCGCGAGGAATTATAAAAAACCTCTTGACTTTTTATATCCTATGTGGTATAATTGGGGTATGAGTTATGAGATTGTGTATTATACGAAATCGAATGGGCGCAAACCAGTCCGGGAATTTTTGCTGGATTTGAAGCGAGCGAATCCTCGTCTTTTTGCGAAAGTTTTGCAAGGACTGGACACGTTGGAAGTTTACGGACCGGGCGTTTCCATGCCGTTTGCGCGGCATATGGGCGACGGGATTTACGAGCTTCGCAGCAAGTCGCCTGATGGAATTTCGCGAGTGTTCTATTTTTTCTTCGCCGGGCAAAAGGTCGTACTCACCAACGGTTTTGTGAAAAAAACGCAAAAAACACCTCCTGCGGAGTTGAAAAAAGCAAAACGTTACAAAAAGGATTACGAGGAAAATCATGAGTGAATATAATGACGACCGGGAAAAATGGCTACAAGACCCTGAAGTTCGCGCGGCGTACGACGAATTGGAACCGGAGTATTCGATCATTCGGCAGACTCTTGCGGCGCGTGCGGAGCAGAACCTGACACAGGCGGAGCTTGCAGCGCGCATCGGCACGAGCCAAAGTTGCATTGCCCGCGTCGAAAGCGGGAACGCAAACCTGACAATCGCGTTTCTCAAACGAATCGCGGCTGGTTTGGGGAAAAAAATTACCATTACATTCTCCTGATTTTCCTCTTATTTTAAAAGTTTTTTTGGAGGGGTTTGGGGAAGGGGATTTTGCAAAAATGGTTCCCCAAAATGCGCTTTCCGGTCGGATAAAGCGCCTACGCTTTCTTCCACTTTTCGGAGGGCGGTCGTCCTCGGCCGCCTTGAAAGGCGTGAGCCTTTCTTGTGTTTGTCAGGGCTTACGCCCTCATGGGTGGCCGAGGACGACCACCCTCCGAAGGAGGAAACATTTTGAAAATTGTTTCCCTCTTGAGCCTCTCCCTTCAAAAACTTTTTAACGATTTTTATTTTTCCTCTTCTTCCTTTCGGGAAAACTTTTTGAGTCTGCACGCGGCAAAGAGGATCGCAAACGCACTGACGATCCCAACGCCAGCGGACATCACCCAGTCGAGCACTGGCGCGGCGCGCTCTTTGACTTCTGCTTCGACACCATCCGCGATGCGCTCTTTGATACGCTCAACAGGCTTGAACCGTCGTGTCCTGCGCGTTTCCACGGCGGGCACCTCAGCAACTTCCATTTCCATAGCCTCAGCCTCGACGGGTTCTTCAATTTCAAGCGCCGCCACGAGCGCATCCAGCCGCGCGGCGAGCGTTGCGATGGCACGCGTGTTTGCGGTTACTTCGCGACGCAACGTTCCGAGCGACGTACGCACCTGCGCGAGTTTCATGTCCGGAACGCTCTCTTGCACTTGCACTTCCGGCTCCGGCTCTGGAATCCAATCGATCTCCGGTCCGAAATCCGGTTCAATTTCCGGCTCCGGCTCAATGTCCAAAGCCGGCTCCGGTTCCAGCTTTGGGAGTGGGATGATTTTCGGCGGCTCAGGTGCCGGCGGCAGTTCTGGCAGCAGTTCGTTGTCCGGAGTGTAGAGCGAGAATGGGATTTCACTTTCCGGCGCGAGGTCTTCCTGTTGCGCGGGAGCATACTGCGCCGGCGGGCAGACACCTCCCGGACACTGCACCGGCTCGACCTCTGCCCCTTCTGCCCCCTCTTCGGTAAAAAGACACAGGCGCAACTCTGGCGTCGCGGCGAGGATGCGCGTCTCCTTTGCGTTCTCTGGAAGGCGAAACGGAATCGCTTCCGGAGGCACTATCTCCCCCACGGCGTCGCCACTGCGCACGGGTCGTCGCGGGAGGATCGGTCGTCGCGGCTTCTCTTCCCCCTCGCGCCCTTCGCGGTCGCCACTACGCACGGGTCGTCGCGGAAGGATCGGTCTTCGCGGGGGGCGCGTTTCGCTCACGGTTGCAATCTCCTCGACAATCTCCGCCGGCGTCGCACCGTCGGAAAGGTCGTAGCACGTGAGATAGTAGACATCTTCGGTGGACATTTCAACCTCCTCGCCCTTCTGTTCGTTCGTTTGCGCAAACGAGGTCCCGAGTGCTTTGGAAAAAGACTGCACCGGGACGGCATACCCCGTTGGAGCCTGCATATCTCCGCCGGCGGCATACACAAGCCCGACGACGCGCGTCAAGTCTTTATCGAAGAGCGCGCTCCCCGACCGCCCCTGCGCCGGTGGCGGCTTGAAGTGGATACCGAGCGATGATGTGCCAAGATACTTGCAAAAATACCCTGTCGGGCTGCCGCCGTGCGGGTGTCCAATCGTCGCGAGCGTCTCGCCTTCTTTGAAGACATACGCCGGGTCGAGTGGCATGACCGCCGGATCATACCCTACGACCTCGCTTTTTTGCAGCTTCACGATCGCGACGTCGTTCGCACTATCCCGCGCGACGCAGACTCCGGAGAGACGCAAAGCGATGTGTCCGCCCTCGAAAAATTCGACCGACACGCTTTTTGAGCTGACGACGTGCGCATTTGAGAGCACAAAAAAGGCGTCGTCACTTTCCCCGACGACGATCCCCGACCCGATGCCGACCTCTCGCCGCGCGTTTTGAGTCCAAATCCTCACCGACGCCCGGCTTGCCGTATGCACATCCGCGCGCGCAACCTCCGCGAGCAGTCCGATCGCAAGGAGCCATAGCGCGACGATGATCACGATTTGCCAGAATTTCATTTTTTACCTTTCCTCAATTCTCTTCCTTCACAAAGTACCGATTTTCTCGAAACTGTTTTGCCCGGTCTTGCGGTTGCAGCTTGGGAATGCCAGAAAGTTCCGTGAGGACCTCTTGATCAATGCGCGATGCGATGGTATAGTTCGCGTCGGGGCTGGAAAGAAGCGCTTGGTACACATTTCTTATAAATTCCGAATTGTCGTGGGTGATGGGGGCTACTTCGATCCTCACCTTGCCACGCATGGAGGATCCCGCATTCAACTCAAGCAGCCGATTGACGGTTTGCTCGTTGAGTTGTTCAACGAGGTGCCGCACCCTCATTTCCATGGCAGCGATTGGGGCTTCCGCGTGAACAACCGCCTCCGCCTTGGTGCCGTAATGTCCCTCAAGCAGTGCGTTTGGAGGAAACATCAGCCCGGAAACCATTTGTCCATCGCGATATCGCATCAACTCGATATATTCTGCGGACGCGGCACCGGAATCGGAAATTTTTTCGATTTTCCACTTCGGTACGCCTTCCCCCTGGGACGAAAGGAACTGCTGTACCTCGCAAGGAATGGCGATACTGCCATTGGCATCCAGTTCATGCAAAAGTTCGGGAGCCAGTTCGGAATTGTCCCAATCCCTTCCTTTATAAAGAGTAATTCCGGGAGAGTAATAAAGCGCCCAGTGGACGCCTGCAATTTTCCGCATGTAGCCCATTGCGATTTCGTTTGTCGTGCACCAGTCACGAAAAGGAACGATGCAGTTATCGAGCATTGCGTTTCCGTACCAATTGCTACCGCGTTGGTCGATATTGAAAAGTTGGACTTTTTCGGCGGGAAGGTAAACTCGCTGGCCGTTGAGCGGATTGTCCTGCATGATACCGACGAATCGGCCATTGTAGGGGTTGGCTCGCAAAAATGTGAACTCCTGCAAGAGGTGTTTGAAGTCGGTGATGGTGACGGCATCACGCCCTTTTCGGTCTTTTCCGGCAGGGTTGTAAATCACTTCGTAGGCAATCCAGCCAAAATCAATCACACCTTCCAGCGCGGTTTTGATGAGCTTTTCCTTGCGTGCCAAAATTTCGTCGTTCACCAACTCGACCAATTCCTCTGGCACATCTTCATCCGCATTGACCGACCATTGCGCTAGCGTCATCGGTGCGATCATGAGGCAGCGCGACATGGCAATAGTCGGGTTCCGCATCATTTTCCGATATGATTCCGTGGGAATCATTGGTTCCAACGGATAAATCACGCCATCGGTCTGGATGGGTGCGGAAAAACTCTGCGAGCCGGTTGCCTCGTTAGGATCCTTTTCAAACCGCGCATACCAGTATTCTTCTGGCAGGGCAGGGATGAAAAGCGGTGCAACATGGGAACTTTTAGTGGCGTGCGACATAAGTTATGGTATTGGATTTTGAGGAAACGCGCGTGCTCATCGGATATCGATAATTGACAAGGTACCCGAGGGCGTCGCTGATATGCGTACGTCGAGGGTCAGACTTGTCGATAACTCGGTCATGTTCACGATAAGCGACGTTTTCGAGGTCTTCGATAAGGTGTTTGCACCTTGTGGAAATTTTCAATCGAATTTCGCCTGCGGCGTTATGGAGCATGGCATTGACTGCGGCTACTCGGTCTAATACATTGGGGTTCCCTTTGGGGTAAAATACGTCGGTAATACCGCGTCCCGGTTTGGTAAAACGTCGGTCGTTCTGAATGAGGATGTAGTCGGTATTTCTGCTATTTGTGTGATTGCTCTGACCGGTTGCATCGCCATAAAACTCGAAACCACTCGGGTGGTGCCCCCATCGCTCGAACAAGTACTGAAGCGCCTGCTCGGTGCAGGAGTTTTTTAGGACAATTTCATCCAAAACGCGTAATTCCTTTTTATATCCGCGATATTTTCCCTGACAAACCACCCACGCCATCGGATTTACGTTGAAGTCCGAACTGATAAGGAGCGGCTCTTTAGGGTCGTACCGATTGTCGTCGAACAGGTTTTGTTCGGAAAATGCGTAGTAAACCAACCCGGATGCGTTTTCCCAAGTTGCCAAATACTGTTCGCGATAATCTTCTGGTGAAAGTTTCCGGCGTGCAATTGCAAGTTCGCGCTCTGAAACGATTTCTTCGGAAGTCCAATGGAAATGCGCCATCGTACCATCGGTACACCGGTCGGCATCCTTACACATTTTATGGAAGGTGGCGGCACCTTTCCCAATACGCTTTGGAACGCCAACACACAAAATCCACGCATTGAAGTGCGAACAGGCGGGGAGGAGGATGAGGTCAATTAACCTTGGGTGATGGTCACACGCCTCGTCTACCACAACACCGGCGTACTGCTTTCCCTCCAACCGTTCTGGCTTGTCCGCACCCGTTACGTATAAAATACTTCCGAAAATTGTGTCAAAACGCAGTTCGGATTGGGAGGGTCTTTTTTTTAGGAGTTCCTTCGGGATAATGGCTTGGTATTTGTCGAAAACAACTTCTTTTGCCTGCTTGTATGTCGGTAGGATATGGGCATAAATGGGGGTTGGTGTTAGGGGGTGCTCCACCATAAGTTCTCGACTCGTGAACCGGTAGGCGATTTCCGTTTTGCCGCTTCCACGTCCACAGTCCGCAAGAATGATTTTTGGTCGTCTTTCTAGCGGCAAAAGCAACGTTTTATAGAACGCAGTTTGCTTTGGGTGTGGAATGAAAGGGCGAATCATGTTCTGTCCTCAATAGTATTTCCAGTGATGGATTGGTCGATTTCCTGAACAAATCGCGTTGCCAAATAGGAAACGGCTTTTGCGGCGTCTTCCTGATCCACTTCGCGCGCCCCATTGGTATATCCGAGCTTTGCCCCTTTGTTGTTAAGCAGGAACATGATCATAGTTTTATCGCCGTCGAGGGCTTTTTGAAGTGCGGCATATTGCACCTTTTCCAAAGCACTCAATTCAGCATCCATCATAGCTTCTGCAAATTCCTCGTCATTCTCCTTCCAGTTGTAAATGGTTCTTCGTCCGATCCCAAGGTCGTGAGCCGCAGCGGAAATACTCAAGCATTCCCTGTACGCTTCCAAAAATTTCTCCTTTCGGAGTCTTACAGTTTTGGAACCGGAAAAACGAAAGTTCGATTCGTTCTTTGCATTGCTTTTCATTTTCCAGTTGTGGTATTTCTTGCGTCTCCGCGCCGAGCCGACCTGTGCGTTTTTGGTTATCAACGACGTTGGGAACTCTCAAAACCCGAATCATCAACTTCCATCTCGGACAAGTCGACTCCACGCGGAATATTTTCCTGTCATCGACTCTTTTTTTAATGTGTGCCAAATGTGCCATTGTATGCACTTTTATATTTATCCTACGAGAAATTATCCCAGCCAAAAATCGCTCCATATCCACAGTATAGATGATTTTAGAGAAATAGCAAGCGATTTTAACTTCGGGCTTTTTGTCTGCGAAAACCCGGCGAAAAGAGTTTGGAAGAGACGGGTCTTGGCAAAGGGTATTACTTTCACATGAGAAAAGGAGATGAACGGTTTCAGAATCCCCCCGAGCCGCCCAATTGGACAGCCGGGGGGAGTAAGGGCGTCATTCGTTCATGAAGCTCCAACGGACGCGGTCGCTGGTGGGGGTGGAGGCAAGAACCTTTCGCAGAAGCTCGCTATTTTTCCCGCTTGTACCTTTTTGCCTTGATGTGATACATCGCTTTTTTCAGCGTCAGCCCACTCGCCTTCACAAGGTCGATCGGCACGGCGTTACCGATTTGCAGAGCTGCCTCTGTGAGAGAGTTACTGAATATAAAATCGTCTGGAAATGTTTGTAGTCGCGCCGCCTCACGAATGGAGATTGCCCTATCTTGTTCGTAATGCCCGTAACGTCCCTTGGAATAGCAGAGACACCCACTAGTCATAGTCGGCGATGGCTTGTCGGGACCCATGATACCGTAAACATCCTTATGCCCGTCAAAGACTTTCCCGTCTTTGATCTTCTTGTGGCACTCCAAGACCAAATTATCTGGTAAACCCGTGCGGGAGCCACCGTTAGATCGGATTGCTTGAATGCGTCGGATGTTTATCTCGTCGAGATTGCAACATTTGTGATTGTCAAGTGGTGAATAGCCATTTAATCCCAAAAAAGTCAAAAAAACTCAAAAAATTTTCGTGAAGCATTATAATTCCAAGGGGGGCATTTAGGGGTTAGAATCTTGCCCATCTATACTCGTTCTCCTTTAAAATTCCGTTTTTCTCAACGTTTTGCGAGCCGTGGTGCGTAGCTCCAACGGCGGACGGTACCGGAAATTTCAACGCGAAGTATTATAAAACCCCAGGTTCGATATTTGATTCTTACACCAGCTTTTCTGTGCTGATCGTTTGGAATTTGTACAAACATTCAGTACATTGGCGGTAACGGATTATTATTCCGCCTTTTCTATAGGTTGCCCTAACTCGAACCCGGGATCCACAAAGAGGGCAAAATCTAAAATCGGTCTTTGTTTTCGAAAACATAAATCTCCCTAAATATAAAACCATCAACAATCCTCTAATATATACCCTAAATAGGTCCTTATGGTTCCTCACGAGCGCCGCTTTTCGACCGCACCCTTGTCGTGAGTTCCTCCCTCACGACGAGCGTATCTTTCGGCGCATCGATTCCGACACGCACGACGCCGCGGCCGATATTTTTCACGACGATGGTGATACTTTCGCCGTTTTCTGCGGTGACGATGATACTTTCATTCTTCTTCCTTGCAAGTACGAGCATTTTCAAATCCTTTCTTTTTTCTCGATTAAAACTCAGGCGCACGCCTCGGCATTCCGTCTCACGACATCCACACGCCGAGGCGCTCAATGCGCTCGCACACGATCCGCCTCGAGGTTCACAACATGACATTTCTCTATGGAGTGGGAACACTCTTGTTCCCTAATTCCCCTCTTCCAGTTCCTCGAGTCGCGCGACGAATTCCTCGCGCCGTCGTTCTTCCGCCTCGACGGCATCTTTTCCCCGTTGCCATGCGCGGGTATCAGGGACGTACCCGATGGCGCGCAGGCGTGCTTCGAGATCTCTCTCTGCTTGCACGCGATCCTCTTCTTCTTTTTGTGCGGCGCGTCGAGCGGCGACGTCGTCTGCGACGTTCTTGGTGGGGTGAGCGTCTGGTGGTATGATGAGCCGATTAACGCGCGCGGCGCGGACTCCGTACTCAAGGACTTCGAGCACGGAGGGTTCTCTTCCGATCTGCCACGCCATTTCGAGCGTCTCGAGCATATCATTGTAGCAGTCCCACGAGACGGCACGCACCCCTTTTGCGGTCTGCCTCCATCGCACCCATCTTTTCCATGCCTCGCGGATAGCTGGCGTGGAGAGATGGGGAGAGTTTTCGAGCGGAGGTTCGATGGGGAGCCAGAGTTGTCCCTCTGGCGGTTCTCTGGTTCCCCCCTTGCGTGACGTTTTGCGTGACATCCTGCGTGACGTGTCACGCGCGACGCTTTTTTGCTGAGGTTCTTCTTGTTTTGGTTGTTTGATTGGTTTTAAATTATTAATATTATTAATATTACAATCAACCAAACAATCGGAAGGTGTCACGCGTGACGGCGTGACATCCTGCGTGACACAGCGTGACATGTCACGCTTCTTTTGTCTGCATCTTCTTTGTCTTTGAGCCGCGAGCCATCGCCGTCGAGCCGCGACCTCCTCCGTCGTGACGAGTGGCGGCGCGTCTTCCCCTAAGGCCGTTGGCTTGGAAGCCGCCCCCACCGTCACATCGTCACCCTCATCGTCACGCGCGTCTACGCCCGACACCCCTGTGTCGTGTGTACCCACGAACTCGACCACGAGAGCGACCTCCCCGGACTTCAAAACCTTCACGCGCACGCGCCCCCCATCCGGGACGCGCACCTCGCACCCGTTGCATAGTAGTGTGATCATCGTTATACTCTCGTTGTGTACCCCCGCCAGATCGGCGCAGATACGTGGATGTTCTTCTCGCGGCTGCTACACCACAAAAAGCACTGCACTTATAGTCTTATTTATCCGTCTCGTCGACGGTTCTCGCGATCATCTCGCGGATGATCTGGCACACCGTCACAGGCTCACGCCGGCGCAGGGTCTCCTCTAGACAGAGAGCTTTCAGCCTCTCGTACATCGGTGCCCGGATGGAGAGGCACAGCACTTTCCGCACTTTTTCTTTTTCTCTCATTTCAGTGTTCCGCTTACAAAATCCATAATGATATGTAACATCGACCCATATTCCTTATGGTTCGATTCAAAACAGTCGGGCATGTTTTCGGACTGCATGGACCGCAGGCTCTCCTCTTCGCGCTTTTTTCTACAAAGATACCTGTTGATTTTCGCAACTGCGTCCTGTAAATTCCCTTCAACCAGGTATGCCACCATGTGTCCACGTGGATACCTTTTCGCGAGAAACCGATCCACCCCATTAATCACATACTGCCGACTTAACGAGGAACCATTTCCCTTGATTCTTTTAGCTTCAAAGTAACAATGAAATGATTTCTCGGACCGCTGGATTTCAAAATGAATGTCAATACAAGGTGAACGGGCAGCATATCCTGGGGTTGAGTCTTCCGCTCTCGTGCAATTCATTTGAGTTTCCAGAAATAGACTCTCTTCCCAGCAACTTTCTTTTTGTACCGTTCTCAGTTTCTCCGTAAAATCATCTTCCTCCCAGTCCAGTCTGAAATCCCCCGTCTTTTTTAACTCTTGAAAGGATTTTATAAGAACCCGAACGCAATGATTGACAATAGCTTTCTGAACAATTTCCATATTTTTGCGATTCATTCTTCGGTTCCTCCCAATTCTAGGATCAGACTTTCGGCATCCTCTATCGCCATGGATTTCGTCCAAAATCGCTGCTGATTCGGTCGGATAAGGTAAACATCCTCCTCGCTGTAATAATTCAGTGTTTTATGAAGATAGATATTTCCATGAGCCTCCCACAAGGCAGGTTCCAGCCTTTTCAGTATCTCGTCGACGCTCTGGTTGGAGGTTGTTTTCACTCTGGGTTGTTCGGAAAAATTGACCTTGATCATCATCAATGCCGAAAAAGGCGGCACTGAGTAGAGGGTCGGCTCAGCGAAGTGTGGAACGTTCACAAACTCATTAATCGTATTGCAAAGAACACGTGCATATTCCTCCAGGAGTTCTTCGGTAACTGGTTTCATTGCAATGGATTCGCTTTGGTGGAGGAACATGTCCAGATTGTACTTCAGGGCATCCTGTACGGCAAATTTCTCCCGATCATTTAACTTCAAAATCGTTTTAAAAAGATACTCATTCAGTTGAAATTCCAAATTTTTTGAATATGAAAACATTCTCTGCTTTTGCGCGATAATCGAGTCTACCATTGCGGCGATGGTATCCAGTTCTTCTTCGGAGGCTTTTTCAAATATGTCCGGCAGGAGCATGAGTACTCTAGGAATCACCCTCTCCCTTTCAATCCCCCATGAAGGGGAAGCCATACGCAAAAAGTATTCTCCAAAGTCCGAATTGATCAGAGCGCACAGCACCTTGTTTTTTCGATCATCATGGATGCACTTGATCGCAAATGCAGAACTGAGAAAGGCTGCGGGGAAATCGACGAGCGACGCACAAAACCGGAGTTCTTTCTGACCTTCCTTGGTAAGGACAAATGGGGGGGGGAAGCGGGACAAATCATGCGGATTACACGGCTTCTCTTCCCGCCGTAGCGCATCTCTATCCGTGTAAAATCGTGAAATACATTCCGTATCCATAATTTTTCCAGGGATGGAAACCGCTCTTCCCTCACGAATCCGCTGTTGGCTTGCTTTATGAAAACCGGTTCCTGTAATCCAGGATTCCGAATTCTCGTCCACCATTTCCTGAAGCGTTCGGAATTGATGGTCCAGACGTTTAAACAGGGCAAAATCTCCATCGCCACCCCACATGGCAATCTTCCATATTCGGGAGTCTCCACAATCCTCGCGGCGGATATATCGAACATCACATTTTTCAATGAGAATACCATAACCACTATTGGATTTTATGTAGGTCTTCGGTGCATAATACAGAATTCTGTCTGAAAATTCGTCAGGGGACTTCCTATAGAAAACAACTCCTACCGGAACGGTTGCTGACCCAAACAGACCACCACCAAAATTTTTGGGAGTTTTTCTCAGAACCGAAAAATTGTATATTTTTTCAACATAACACTCCTCAAAAAGCCAACTTCTGAACTTTGCGTAGGAACCTCCGGTATTCATTAAAATGGACACAGGAAACAGAAATGCAATTTCCCCTTTCGGGCACCACTCCACAGCTTTGTGAAGGAAAGGGAGGGAATATTCCGGCGCGAACTTTTGGGCATCGCAATATTTTCGGGTGCTCCCCTTCTTCTCGGAAGACAGACGCCCAAAAGGGGGATTCCCGACAATGAGATCAAACGACTGCCGGTCAATCTCCTCATTATTCTCAATCGCATCACGGCAATAAAGATTTTTACCTCGCTTTTCAGGTGGAATCTCAGGGGCATCAATGAGATCCGGAAAGCTGCAGGAGTCCTCTTGCCAGAGCGTTTTCGGTTCCAGATTTTCCAGCAGTGCCAGGTACAGACTGAATGCCGCCACTTTAATGGATTGGAAGTTGATCTCAATTCCGAAAATATGATCCACTAAAAGGGTTTTCAGCGTTTCAAAATTCTGGGGCTTCCCCCCGTGAGCTTTTTCATATCGTTGAACGAGCCGGCGAAAACTTTCGACCAGAAATATTCCCGAACCACACGCCGGGTCGAGGATGCGCATCTTGTAATTTTCAGAATCGGCAGGAAGTTTCTCATCCAAAACTAGGTCAACGAGAGCCGGTGGGGTATAATATGTTCCCATGTCACGGTTCTGACGAGCATCCATACTCTTCAGCAGACGTTCATAAATTCCACTAATCAATTCAATGGGAATAATTTCAAAACGAAACAGCCTGAAATCCGGGAACAAGTTGTTTTCTTCAAATCCATTTTGAAAATATCGTTTGACAACGTCCAGATGTTTTTTCCTGATCTGAGATTCCTCATCCTTTTCTACCGTGAAAACGTTCCCATTAAAATGATGTTCCAACTCCCGAAACAGAGAATAGGTTTCCTGAATATTATCCAGAATGTCAAAATAACTTTGCACATTTCGGGAACTTATTTTACGATAGAAATTCTTGTCCGCCGCTCCGCGGTCTTCCAGGAACAGCAAAAAAAGAGAACGAAGTATTAAACGGTGAATCAAATCCGGATTCAACCCCATCCCCCTCAGTTCGTCCATTATTCTTGTAAGACACCGAATGAGGTAAGCGTCAATGCGGTTTTGGGTACTGATTTTTTTACGAAAGGGTTCCCCTTCCGGCTGATTCCAGAGGGAACCGGAGTCCAAGGCTTGCGCGGAAAAGACCTGCAAAAGGGCGTTCAGTTTACTGCTGTCATCTGCCGGAGTCTCTCCCAGAGCGGTCATTTCATCAAACCGCACCGGTTTTTCCAGACAATCATAAATCCGGATTTCCACATCGCTATACACATAGAAAAAAGGAATTTTTCCATAATTCCATAGTTTCTGCTTTATTTCATAGATTTCCTGTAAGGACTTATCTCCAAAATCCATCACCTTTTTCAGACAAACAACAGGAGTGCCATCCTGAAAATAATACTGCACATCGGGAAGGTTTAAATCACAGGTGCTCTTTAGAACATCCTGCCGAAATCCGAACAAACTGAAAATCTGACCCATTTTATACTCGTTCTCCTTTAAAATTCCCGCTTTGCGAGCCGTGGTGCGCAGCTCCGACGGCGGACGAAACTGGACATTTCAACGCGATGTATTATAAACACTCATATCATCGACATTTTACGCGCGGATCTCTACTTTACCTTCGCCCCCAGTTCCTCAAGCGCCTCTGCGGCTCGCGTGATACTCTGATAGTGTCGCTGCGTGATCGCTGCGCTAGTATGGCCCAGCACAAGCGTTGCATCGCGACACACGGTCCCGACATATCGCCGGATGGCATGGAAAACCCCGCGTTTTTGTCGCGCAAGTCCTGCCTTTGCGATGATTTTTTTGCGTTGTCGATAGAAGGTTGTTGTGCAGTGCGGCCACTCAAAAATAAGCGCATTCTCCGCCCCTCGCGGCATTTCTTCAAGCACCGCGCGAGCGGCACTTGATATGGGTATGATTTTTTCCACCCCTGTTTTTTTGCGCTCTGCAGGGATGACGAATGCGGTTCCCCACTCGAGTTCTTGCACATCCTCCCATCGCAGTCCGAGCAGGTCTCCCTTGCGCATCCCTGTGCAGGCGAGCATTTTATATGCGTGCGCCCACCAGTCGCCCGCCGAAATTCCTGGCAGCTTTGGCGTTGTTGCACATTCCGTCGCCTCGATAAGCGCCGCGACTTCATGCGAATTCGGAGTATTCGCCGTCACGTTCAAACTCACGCGGATGCGCGGAAAAGCGGGCGGAAACGGAATCAGTTCTTTCGCATCCCGGTGTTTTTCCCGCTTCGACCCCGCATGGTCAATCACGCTCTGGACCGCCGCACAATGTTTGCGAATTGTCGCCGACGCAAGCCCTTTTTCCCGCAAAAAGACAACAAACTGCCCCATCTCCACGGAGGTGATATCTTCAAGCGCCGGGTCTCCAGTCGCAGCTTTCCAGTATCTGAGCGACGTTTCCCGCTCGCGCAGCGTGAGTGGTTTGCACCCTTTTGGTATCGACACTTCCGGTTTATAGCAGACCTCATAGAACTCAGAGAGCGACATAGAAGCGCTAACTCGCCTGTCGAGCCGCTCGCACATCCGCACGACCTCCCAGACCTCCGCGAGCGACATCCCCTCGGCCTCTGGATGAGAGGTCAGAAACTCCGACACAGTCATATCTCGATCAATTTCCATAACGCACCTTTACACTTTGCCCATACTGTATATCTTAACAATACCCCATACAAGAGCGTAATACAAGGGGATTGCTCAAAAAAACAGGTAAAATGACAAAAATATTCACACATTGTTTAGTGTCGCGCCGATTATAGCGGTTAGACACGTGGAACACCCGATCCCTCGCGGCTGCTACACCACAGAAGATCAAGTATGACTACAGTATATACTGTAATACTCTTTTGTCAAGGGGGAAGTTCTCCTTTTTCCAGAAAAAACGTCAAAAAACAGAAAAAACCCGGATGTCCACGTGATAAACAGAAATTTCACCCGGGCTTCTGGTTCCGTCCTCCACATGCCATTCGGGGTAGCAGACCCTATCCCCTTAACGGAGTCGACACAATCCCGGGGTGTCCCCCGGGACTACGGAAAAATTGCGTTTTACCGCAAAATACAAACGCCTTTCGGCAA
>JAUNBK010000094.1 GCA_030527105.1 Planctomycetia bacterium | reverse complement strand
CGCCAGCCCCGTGAAGCCGGAGATCGCTCCGGCTCCCACGCCGGAGGCCGTGGCTCCGACTCCAGTCGCCCCCTGACCTGTGACACAAGGGGACTCATGGCGTTGACTACACAGGATAACCCGCCGGGTTCCCTGACCTGTGACGCGAGGGGACTCGAGAGATTCTGATCCACAGTCTGGTACCTCACAGCGGCCACGGCGCCAGCCCCGCACCCGATGGCCGCTCGACCTCCGGCGATGAGAGATTTTTACCTTCGATCGCCGTAAGAGCAGTGATGGTCGGAAGCGCAGCGCCCACCCGAACGGATTCTTTGTAGCGGCGTGGTAGCGGCTGCCAAAACGTCTCGATAGCGACTACCGAAAAAATTTTTCTCCGGGTCCCACTACTCTGTGGAAAGAAATTTTTCTTGTATTGATTCTGACTGGCTGGCCGGCAGAATATTCAACGGGTGGTTGAGACCGGCCGGGCGACCGTGGGGAAGGTAGGAAATTCGTTCTTCTTACATCATTCAGGAGGTCATTATGAAGCCAATAAAAGTAAGACCGGGCACAGTCGCGGCAGCTGGAACACTTGTTGCTACGGTTGGTTCTGGTGTCGCCGCGTAATCGAAGCGATGATAATCTGATTCACACTCGATTTCGTACACTTTCATCTCAGCCTCACTTCTTAACGGAATCGGAAAGGTCACTTCCAACTCAGAACAGGCTCTTAATCCGACAATAACAAAAGGGTCTCCTGTTTTCAATACCAATATTCTAAATTTCCTCTTTTCCTCAAAAATTTTTGAAGGTACAGATTTCAGGTAATATAAAAACTTTTGACGTTTTTTAACTTTTCTGGAAAAATATTCCAGTTCGCCGAAAGAAATGACGACCCGAAAGACTAACCGATCCCGGGCAACAGATTTCAGGGGGGAAAATATGTTTGAAGAGTACTTACAACGGATCGAACAGGAAAATAACATTAAGATTCTCTATTGCTGTGAAGCGGGGTCCCGTGCCTGGAAGTTTCCCTCTCCCGACAGTGATTATGATATCCGGTTTGTCTACGTTCATCCGGTCGAATGGTATCTTCAACTGACACCGGGCCGCGATACAATGGAATGGTTTTCCGAAGATCGCGTCCTCGATTTTTCCGGCTGGGAACTTCGTAAGGCATTAAACCTTTTCGCGGTTTGCAATCCGGCGTTCAATGAACAGCTTGATTCGCCGATCATCTATCGGAAAGATCCGCGTTTTTTAACATCGCTTCGCGATCTTGTTTCGAATTACTTTTTGCCAATTCGGGCATTTTATCACTATTTTACCATCGCGCACAAAATGGCTGCGATTCATCCGATCGCGGAATCAATCGGAGTAAAGGCGTTCTTTTATATTATCCGGCCTCTTCTGGCTTGCCGCTTTATTTTGGATCATCATGTTCAACCGCCAACGATTTTCGCGGATCTTTACAACACACTCGATATTCCGGAATTGATCAGGGCTCAGTTGGGGCAATTGATCGAACAGAAAAAAACGACAAAAGAAAAAGCTCAAATCAGAGTACCGGCTGAACTGGTGCAATACACGGATCAGATCCACCAGGAGATGGGAGCACTGGCTTCCGAAAACGCGAAAGCGAACTTCCCGACCACTGAACCTGCCGATCGGAAACCGTTGGAAACCCTCTTCCAAAATTGTGTATTGAAGAATCAGTAAGCGGAAGGACGGCGTTCGAAATTATAAAGCAGCATCGGGACAAGCTCCATTGTTGGAGGGCACGTTATTGCTGCGGCAACCCCATTGATTGCGGCTGCGGCTCCCTTTGTGCTCGTGGCAGGCGTTGGAGTTCTCGTCGGTTATGCTTTTTCCTCCAGAGCAAAATGACCAGGCATTGAACCCATCGATTCTCATGCTCACTGTTGTGGGCATGGGACCACACGTAACACCAATTCATGAGAGGAAAAACGATGTCTGTCACAGAAAACATCGCGATTGCAATGGAAGTTCGCCCGCAGGGAAGGGATCTCGTTGAGTCAGGGGACACAGGAGGCGCAAAGAGATCTGAATAATCCTCACACGAAAATTGCGTTGGTTGGCTGCTTTCAGGTGGGAAAAAGCACTCTGTTGAATCAGGCATTTCTGGGTGAGGAGCTCCTGCTCAGACAGGGGGATGGTCGATGCACGACAGCAGTGATGACAAAAGTGATGTATGGTCCGCAAAAACGTCTCACCGTGGTATATCGGGACATGCAGCGTGCGAGAGAGGTCTTCCAGGGGGATGAAGTGACTCAGGAACTCATCGCCAGACTGACGACCGTTGACGAACCGGACGAAGCCGAGCGACAGAAAAAGCGAACGGAGATGGCCCAGACAATTCAGTATATTCAGATTGAATATCCGTGCGAGGCGCTCAGACGGTACACGTTTTACGACACACCGGGAATTGATGATCCGAATCGGGAACTGATCGAATTAACGACATTCCAGTTCTTACCGGAGACGGATCTGGTCATTCTGGTGGTCGACGCATCAACTGCACTGAATACGTACGTGTTGCAATTTTTGTCCCGGTCTGTTTTCCAGGAAGGAATTGGTCGCGTGATGGTAATGGCTTCGTATCGTCCCGCTCACGACCAGTCGGCAGAATCGCGATCGCTTATTCTTCAGTCCATTCGGGCGGAACTGGCCAATATTGGGCGTGGTTATATTCCGGTGGTCAGCTATACTTTTGATTCTGACGTGGACGGAGAAATTCTCCACGGAGGCAGTGAAATTCAGCCGACCGTTCTGGAATACACAGACAAGAACAGGCGACTCGCACGTGAAGAGCGTCTGGCGTGGTTTTTACGCAACGATTTACTTGCCGAAAGAGAAAAAATCAAAGCATCGCTGCTCACTTCGTTTCAGACGGAACGCGAGCGAGACGAGCTGAAGCTGAAGATTGATGAAATGTCCCGGATGCTGGATTTTGATTATCAGAAAACGCTGGATAATTTCAGGGTTTCCTGTCTTCAGGTTAAATCATGGCTGGGAGTCGAAATCCAATCAAAACTTCTTGACGACGGAAATCCCGGCTCCATTCTGAGTCGGTTCATGGCAGAATTCGACGAATGTGTCGATTTGGCGGAGGTGCGAAATCGAATTGACGTTGCAACGGAAACAATCAGGCCGGATGTGGACTACACCATTCTCCAGATCATTCAGGAAACACAGAAGAGGACCGAATCCGCACTGGCAACGGCGTCGGAGATCGTCCGGGAATCGATTCAGAAATGCAGAATTTCTACCCAGTGGGATGGCGGCGTGAGCACGGGTTGGACTGGAAAAATCACCCCCATGCTGATTCGCGTGGCAGAACTCGCCTTTGGTTACATTCTGTTCCATTTTCCCGGTTTTCTGGTCACGGTTTTTGGGAAAAACATTCCATTGCTGAAAAATTTACTTCCGACAATTTTCATGAAAACAATCGTTCTCACATCCATTAAAGACTCTTTTTCCAGAGGTATGGAGTCTGTCAGGAAAGACATTTTTCTGCAATTCGACTCGTCACAGGAGAGTATTGAAAGTGAAATCAAAACCGTTTTCCAGAACATTTACAACGTCCAGGTGTCACCCTATCTTGAGAAACTGGAATCTGATCTGATTCCGCTCAGCCAGGATGAACAACATGAAATGGAGACGAAGGTTCAGCAGTACAACCAGGTAACAGAGAACCTGAATATTTTCTGATGCAGGAAAGATCCGATGATACACACCCCAGATTTTATGAGAGAAAATGCGTCTGCAGATTCCATGGACAAACGTTCATGGAACGAGAGAGACTGTGAAATGTTCATCCATCCTGAGGATGCCGCTGCACTGAGAGCCATGAAGGCGGTTCCCGGTTTTGACGGACTGGTTCGACAAATCATGGGAGGGACAGTGGAGAAGATGCTTTATGGAGAATGCCTGGGCACAAACATAAAGCTGGGCCCCGGGCAGCTGCCGGAGTATTACGAACTGCTTCCACCGATCTGTGAAAAATTTAACATTCCGGTACCACCTTTGTTCCTGGAAATGTCACCGCTTCCCAGTGCATACACCTATGGAGACAAAGTACCCTTCGTTGTTTTGTCGTCCGGATTGCTGGAATACATGACAAAGGAGGAAATTCAGATAATCCTTGCTCATGAGTGTGGACATATCGTGTGCCATCATTCGCTTTACACGATGATTTCACTGGTTATCGGTTATGGTTTGAGCTGGATACCCACCGCAGTTTCAGAGTTGATCAAACTCCCCATTTATCGATGGCGCAGGATGAGCGAGTATTCCGCAGACCGGGCCGCGACGGTGTTTGCCGGCAATGCTCAAAAAGTTCTTAACATCATGATTCGGCTCTCCGGAGGAAAATATGGGTTCACGAAAAACATCAGCGCATCAGCGTATCAGGAGCAGATTCAGGAGTATGAATCCATTCTCAAAGACACAACGGTTGAGAGTTCCATGCAAACGTATCTGCTGCTCTGGGCAACGCACCCATTTGCTTCGATGAGGTCTCATGAAATCCTGTCGTGGGTGAAGACCCCGGCGTTTTCCTACCTGAGCAGGAAGATAGGCACCTACGATCCACGATGTCTTCAGTGCGGTGCTGGAATGCGAGGAAGCACAAGCATCTGTACTAACGGTCATTTATGTTGACAGCCTCAGCCTTAACACAGGAGTGTTCCAGAATGCAGGCGATTGTTTCGATTCCGTGCAGGGAGACACGACGCGGAAGGGGCAGAAAAAATCAACCGACGCGGTCGTTTCAGGGGATGGTTCGAACAAATGAAGAGGAGCCGCTTAAGGACGATTGTACGTGTGGACGCTGGTCCTGCCGCCGATGTTCCTGTCGTAAATACGATGGAAAAGAAAAAGGCGGTTACAAATGCAATAAATGCGGACACTATTACGAAGATCACAAAAGCATCTGACTACACGAAAGGGAAATGAACCATGAAAAAGGAAATGACACCTGACATTTATACAAAGAGACGTGACGAGCTTCTGGAAATTCTCGAACCGGCCTCCGGTTATGCAGAATTAGACATGGAGTCCAGGGAAGCGTTCAGACGCTCCATCAGAAAACTGCAATCAGAGAGTTTTGAGATCGTTCTCGTTGGGGAGTTTCAGGGGGGAAAATCGAGCACGTTCAACGCCATTTGCGATGGACGAAACATCAGCCCTATAGGAAGCGGCATTAAAACCAGTGCCTGCAAGATTTCCGCGCAGAATATCGTTGATCCCGATGAGAAAGAACGCGCCGTCATTCGGTGGAAAACCGACGATGAACTGATCCTGACGATGCTGGATATTTTGAAACATCAAATGACGGATGATGAGTTTCAAAGAATTTCCGTTCGCGACAACGGTGGACATTTTGTCAACATCAGTCTGAGCGACCCGCAGGATGTACGGCGAATCAACGAATGTCTCGCCAGGGAGTGGGAGGTTTATAAGACCCCCCCTGCGGGTTATGACCGCGACTTGACGACGGAGAAATTGGATCTGTTATACGTCTCCAGTTTGATCATGCATTTTTATAACGACCTGTTGATTAAGGATTTGCGGAAAGAGACACTTGTTACGACGATCGAAAAAATGCAGCCCTATGTAGTATTTCCAACAGATTGGGCTACACGTTGGGGCCAAAAAACTCCAACTGCATTTGAGAGCAAAGACATCGTACTTGCATTCATCGCGGATGTTCATTGCTACATTCATTCGCCGAATCTCCGGCGTTTGGGCTGTATCATCACCGACAGCCCTGGATTGTTTGCCGGCCCGTGGGACACGAAAGTTGCCATTGAGGCGATGTTGAACGCCGACGCGATTTTATATCTGCTACCTGGTGAGAAGACCATTGGAATGAATGAGTTGGGAGCTTTGAAACACATCCAAAGAACCAACCAGTTTCACAAAGTGTTTTTTGCGATGAATGCCAGAGTCTCCTACGAGCATTTGAGAGACTGTATTCGTCCTGCAAACGCCAGCACTATTAACAACTGTCTGGGGCAGGATACGATCACTCCTGAAGCGATCTCCATTTTCAACGCCTTGTTGGCCTATAACGCGAAACATCATCCATACATCAATGGTGAACAAGAGTTAATGTACTGGAGAAGAAAGACCAAAAAAACACTGGAAACCTTTTTGAATTTGGATGCGGAAGATGACACGGTGCAGTTAGGAGAATATCTTGCCAATCCCGAAACAATTTCGGAAACGTGCAAGTATGAGGAGTTGCTCGATATCATCGAAACGACAGTCGTTCAGAAAAAAGCGTGTTCTCTCCTGTATGTCAATGGTGTTCTTCCGATCAATACGGCGTTGGAGGAACTGGAAGGGGATTTGAAAAAACGCGAAGACAACGCCAGATCCGACTATCAAAACGCAGAACAGGAAGCACGAAAAGCAAAAGAAGCATTGGAAGAATTCAAAAGGGAATCCACGAAGGTTGTCGAGGAGGAACTTGGCGATCCTGGTGTCAGAGATGTATTATCGGATGATTTTATCAGGCAGGTCTACCTGGAACGCACTGGAGCGATCGCTTCCAATATCATGGGCAATATTGAGATACTCCTGAATGATTCAAGAGAATCTTTTCGCTATATTGTTGATATGATTAAAAGGAATGTTGGTGTGTCTGTCTCTTCCGATGACGAGAAAGGATTTGCACTTACGATCAAGGGTTACGTTTCACAATCCATTAAGGACGAATGTTTGCCTGCCGCGAGTGGCTGGCTGGTCAATCTATCCAAAGGAAATAACGCCGCATACAAAGTCACGGTAGGATCCAAGTTAAATTCGATCACATTTCGGATAAATCAGATTTGGAAGGATTTAATCCTGTCTGCACCCGAAGGAGTTCGCAGTTACTTCCTTGGCTTAAAGCCTGGAAATGGTACGGGAGATGCCGCGGCAGGGATTACGAAGAGTTTTGACGGGAGCGGATTGCTTGAAGAAATTCGTGGATCGATGCTGAAAATGCTCGGGGCGAATATTGTCGCCGTGATTGCGGGTGCACTGGGCTCTTCTATCACAGCTTTTGTGGCGGCATTTATACTTGGGGCGATTTTTAATCCTGCAGGATTGCTGCTAATCGCGCTTGTGGCTCTCGCAGTCATCGCAGGCACCTTGGCAGGAGTCAAACTTAGCGACTGGCTTAAAGAAAAATTCAGCCAAAAAATCCGCGACAATATCAGTCGAAAACTTAAGCCGGAATTGGATAATGCGTTTCGCAAACCCGAAATTCAGTGTGAACTCAAGGACTCCGCTAATCAGGTTGTTCAGGAAATTATTAACGCTCATAAAAAGGTCTATATGGACGACCTGAAACGATTAAGCAAACGTTTTCAGGAACGGTACGACGAGGTGGAACGCAATCGCAAAATGTCCAAAACGGAACGACTGGCTGTAGCGGAACATGCGAAAAAAGTGCGAATGGAACTCGCTAAATTCCGTGCTCCTATCGTGCAATTCATCGACAGCGTGCGTCCCTATTTTGCAGAGAAAATGGAGTAAATGATATGTATAATATGTGTAAACCGCAAATTGGATTGATCGGCTGCTTCCAGAATGGCAAGTCGACGCTGGTCAACTGCCTTCTGGGAAACCGGGTCGCCATCACGGGCGAAGGGGTGGCAAAAACGAAAAAAATCTCGCGTTACGTTCACGGAAACGAGGCGGGATTTTACAGCATCTCCCCAAATGGTCAGCGAAAACGCATCAGCAAGGACGCCATTTACGACATCATGCTGAACGACGCTGCGCACGACGGAATGATGTGCGAAATGACACTTCCCTCCCCGCTTTTGGAGAAGGTTGATATCGTCGACACACCGGGCTTTGATGCGGCTCAGGCTGATACGTCGGTCACGACAGGTTACATTCCGCAACTGGACTTCATTTTCTTCGTCATCGGTCGCGGCAGTGGCGGTGGTGGTCTGAACACGGCAGAGAAAGAGGTTTTAGCGGAAATTGTGCGTCAAAACAAACCGTTTTCCGTGCTGTTCAACTGCCGCGACTTGAACCACTGGAATCCGCAGGAGGAAAACGTTCGGTTCTGTATAGAGCAACTGACTGCGACATTCCGAAACAACGACATTCGTCCTTGTCGGATCACAACGGAAACGGTGGAGAATTTCATCCTCCCGGTGAATCTGGCGTGGTACTGGCAATCGCTCGTCAAAAAGGGCTTGAATCCGAGCTACTGTTTTTTCGAGGAGACCGAGGCGGAGAGGACGCTCCTAAAGAGAGTGAAAAACTACTTTTACGACGATTACGAAGGTCTTCCTTCCGTCGAAGAGCTGGTTCAGCTTTCAAACATTGGCTGGGTCAAACAGTACCTCGTTACCATCATTCCCGCACCCGTCCTTCAGTGCGAACTGACTGGTACATCCGTTTATGTTTCGTGGAACGTAACGGATTCCACGCACATTTACGAATTGAGTTACCGCATCCAGGGAAAAGAGTTCTGGACGACGTTGGAGACCACCGACAAGGAGAAGACCATTTCCCCCCTAACGGAAGGTCAAACTTACGAAATCCGCGTCCGCGCCATGGCGAATGATCGACGCAGCGTTTCGAAGTTCAGCGAGGTGAAGTACGTGACGGTGCCAAAAAAGAAAATAGCTGTTACCTATAATCCCACGAAAAATAATGGTGGAATGTTAGGCGATTTGACCCCTTAATCAAGAACCGAAAGGAAATTAATGATGAAAGTGCTAATGATTGGCGATTCACACGTTGGAAAAACGACTTACATGGCAGCCATGTACAAACTCATGGCTGACGATGATAAAATATGCATCCGTGCGAACAATAGCGAAGATGCTAAAACACTTGAGAGATTCGGTGAAGAGCTTTTCTCTCGAGGAATCTACCCGGACAAAACCGCACTAAAGTCAAACTATCGTTTTTCTTTAGACATCAGGTCAAATAGTGTTCAAGATTTTCACTTTTTTTATTTTTCATGGATTGATAGTCCCGGGGAAGCAATTTACCAACGTACCACAGAACCAATCCCTGCCGAACTGGCGAGAGATTTGAATGAAGTCGATTCACTCGTTGTGTTTTTGGATTTTACAACGTTGAATGCTCAAGAGAATTCCAAGGTGATGCGTCAATGGAATCGAATCAAACAATTTATGTTGAAGTTTGCAGGAAGGGCTAGAGAAGATCAACCTCTTACCTTAACTATCATACTGACAAAGGCTGATGTTGATGTTGATTTTGATCTGGAGAACGCTCCCGTTTGGAACAAATTGTGCGAATTTATTAATTCTATCCGTAACAACCAATCTCTGTTTGGTATGCTTGCGCTTTCCGGTATCAATCAACAGTCTTTAGGAAATGTGTATTTCACATTTATGTATTCCATGCTTATGGGTATGCTCAATGAGGCTTATCGGCAGATAAAAATTATAGAAAACAGGACATTTTTGGAACGTCTCAAATACATGTTCATTGATGACCAAACGATGAATAGGTTGAATCTGCTCAAGGCTTATTTGGAGGTTTTTGAAAAACAAATCAAAGAATACAGTGGTTTTGGCGAAGATAAAGGCGGCTATATTTTGTTTTGACAAACACATCACATGAACCCTCTCACAAGGAGAATCGCAATGTCAATGAAAATCTCAATGATGGGCTGTTCAAATACAGGAAAAACCTGTTACCTTTACGGTACTTATCAAAGAATGCTGGATGGAATTTCCGGGTTCAATTTCAATCCTTCCGATTTGGATAAGGGACTCGAATTGCAAAATTTCTGGTATTCTCTCCTCGAACCGGAGGCCTGCTGGCCTGTGAGCAGTAATCAATCGGAAGAATACCCATTTGACGTATTTTTTGAGGGAGAAAAACTCGGTGAATTCACATGGCTGGATTATCGAGGTGAAATACTCTATTCGCGACAAGATAGTGACCCTCAAAATGAAGTTAGCAAATTTTATAAATGGTGTTCTAATTCAGACTCAATCATCGTCGCGATTCCTGCGGATGTGCTGAAGAACGCTTGCGGTGAAGAATATCAATCTCGTATGGCAGCAAAAAGAATGCTTGATCGTTACAAGAGTATTCTTTTGGGATTGCCAAATCGCAATAGAATGCCTGTCGTTCTAATGATTACCAAGGGCGACTTGATAACAACAAAAAATGAACTTCGGAGTTGTATTGCCAAACTAAAGGAAGTATTTGATTTTTTGTTTAATCAAAATCAAGAGGCCGTCATGATCGTTCGAACTCAATTGGGAAGATTTAGAGGTGATATGAGGCAAGGTGGCTTAATTGAAGGAGAATTCGATCCTCAGTTTATTCATCTTCCGATCTTGTTCCCCTTGTACCTAGATTTTTCGCGACAAGCCGAAGGTCTCCGAAGAGCGGCAAACAACGAAGCTGGACAGGGCTGGTGGGGTAAATTTTGGAACGGCGACGATTCCGCCAGGTTATATCGCGATGCGGCCGCCTTGCAGAAAAAAGCCGATGCGTTGTGGGAAGAGTTTGTCGGAGCCGTGGATATTTATCAAAGAGGCGACTCCATCTTAAATTCCAGTGGTGTTAAATAATCGCAACAGAAAAGATAAAAGAGGATACTAATGTTATTCTATCCTGTTATATATACACGAACTTGCTTTCGTAATCTGGAAAAAAACAGAGAAGGGTTCGGTTTTTATATGCGAACCTCGCCGCCCAGTTTGCCGAATGAACTGCGTGAATTGGTTAATCAGATTATTAACGAAGATCATTTTCCAAAAATGACGCAACCACGCCGCCTTTTCTGGCGGACGGATCGATTCATTTTCTGGGGAGTCGGAATGCATAACGAGTGGTTTCTGCCGCAGGAAACCATGGAAACATTGGACATGGAGACCACCGAGAAAAAACTCCGCGGGTTCTGGGGGGGCTATATCGAGATTCCCCAAGACTCCGAGGACTCTTTATTACCTTTGATTCTCTCCTCGTTGTTAGAGAGACCGGGAGGCGATTGTGCCCTCCCGGAAGGGTTAAGAATGCAGTCCGAACACCAGCCCAGAGCGGAGTCTGACGATGGTGATACTTCCTATCCCCCCATGGAGTTTGTCGGACGGTCTAGCTACTGTTTTCCGGCAAGGCTATTTCAGCATTTTGTGCAGCAACATTGGACCAATTCGTACTGTCCTGTGAAAAAGGAGGAAAGACGTCAACCTAATTGGCCGATTATTTCACAGATCCCCTATGATCTGAGATTCTTTACGCCAGAAACAGAAATTTCACATGCGACGGAGATGCCATCTTCTATCCAGGTCCGTGAGGGATATATCCAGCTTTTGCCTCCGATGCCGACAGAAGAGGAAGCAAATTTCTGGAAAGATTTGATTTTTTCGAAGCAGAATATCTGCGTAGTTTCGGCACTTTCGGAGCAAAATCACGTGGTAAGGTTCCCTTCCTTGCAGGTTGCAATCATGCAAGGGACTCCCCAAAGTGATTACGTTAAAAGCGTAACTTCGATTCAAGTTGATTCTTCACCAGAAGAGTCCGAAGGCGTTTGTGAAGACGAGAAATGTCGCGTCTGTTTATTCAAACGGTTTTTCGAAGCATTTCCCTGGATTTACAAGCTTTTCCGCAGATGGCTCTGTGGTTCAAGTCAAGAAAAGTCCCAAGGTGCCGGGCGTCAGGGGAATTCACGTTCCGCCCCGGAGAATTCTCCGACGGAACTCGATTCTTTCGATCCTTTCGCGAGGCGGAAAAATGGTGGCTCAATTCGTGATGATTCGTCACGAATCAATCGCAACAAAAAAGGCATGTTTGACGACTTGGAGGAATAATGTTTAACGGTACCCAAAAACGTTGGAAGACCGTGGTCTCAAAAGAACATTCGGGGATGACGCGATGTTTTGCCATTCTGGAGATCGTCTGCTTTTATGTAAGCATGGCGACCATCGCGATAATGGCTGTTCAGTTAGTATTCTCAAAAGCATGTGGGTACGAAATGCCAGACGTTGCGGAGGGAATGTTAAAAATTCTGCTTGCTGCGGCTGTGGGTTTTTTGACGAACTGGCTGGCAATCGAAATGCTGTTTCACCCCTATGAGTACAAACGCTGGCTCTTTATTTGGCCACAGGGGCTGGTGCCTCGTAATAAAACCGAAATTGGCGTGAAGGCTGGAGAGAAAATCGCCTCGGAGCTACTGAGTCCAGAAGAAATTTCCCGTCATCTATGTGCTGTCGCATCCGATTTCGTGCAGTCAGAGAAATTTAAAAAAGATATAAGCGAGCGCACCAGGAGTCTTCTGAAACAACATGAAAACAGTATAGTGGGATATCTTATTCCGGAAATTGAGGCATCTTTGGTTCGTATCATCCGGCAAAATATTACTCCGGAAAAATTTCGTCAGCTCTGGGAGACAGAAATAGAACCGCGACTCCGGTCAGAAGAAACGAAAATCTTTGTATCGGAGCGTATTATTGCCAGCATAAAGAAATATTCCCCGGAATTGATAGATCATATCAGAGAATGGTTTCGTGATTATGTTTATCAATACGTCGACAAAAATATCGGAGGAATTTTTAATGTACTGGGCGTGGATACCCCGCGAGTATTTACGGATGGTCTGGTCGATTTTATCGACTGGGACTCGGCAGAAAAAATGATTCATCAAAAACTGGATTCACCTCAAACAGCGAGCTCGATCAAAACGGTATTAACACACTATGTTGAGGATTTTCAGAAATGGATGAATTCCGGAGAATCCGATGAAAAAACAGACGTTTGGGTGAAAGAAATTCAGGAAAAAACACATGAATTGCTCAAGTCGTACCTGCAAACAGAAATTCTGAAAATGGCAGGCTCGATTTTGATGTCACCAAAGTTGTGGATCTGGATTAACGAAGACTTTCTTCCCACGATTCAATCGCAACTGGAAACCCTGATCCTGGAAAGGACTCCGGAAGTTCTGTCTCATGTTAATTTTCAAGAAATTATTTCTGACGCTATTGAGAAACAGGATACGGTCGCCTTTCATCAGATGGTCAACGATGTGGCGGCTGAGCATTTGGGGGCTATTCAGATCCTGGGGTTTTTACTGGGATGTATCATTGGGATTTTACAGATCGGAATATAGAATTAACTCCAATAAGTTATTCCTGGCTGGTATAGCCAGGAAGAGCACTCCGTGGCGGAATTTCAGGAATGTTTTTCCCGTTCACAGAAGCTCTTGTGTCGGCATTCAAGTTGTCTTGAGTGCACGCAAAAATCATCGATGTCCGGACAGGAAGAACAACACAATGGACACCACAGATTGTGTACAGAAAAGTTGAATGTGTGTATTTTGATCGGTGTGTTGTGGCCTTTTGGAACGGCCAGCCAAAATTTAATGAAACCGTTGTTTTTGACAGGGGATGTATCATATCCGAAATCAGTGAACCCGGACCGTTTGATAATTGATGAAAATAAATATTTCAATGAAAATGAAAGAGAAAGAAATCAATGGCCGCCTAAAAGAACGAAAAAGAAGAGAATCCGGTCAAGGACCATCAAGTTTCGGGATTATCATCCTTGAAATCCGGGAAATACATGGAAAAAACATCAAAACTGAAATCGTGGATGCGTTGATACATAAACGTGACTATTCCGTGGAATTCCATAGACGGACAATTGCCGGATACATCCCGGTAGAGAGTGTGCGAAGAGTTCTGACGATCGAAATGACATCGTGGATATTGCGTTAACGTGACATAGTATAATGTTTAATTTAAGTTTTTCTATTAGTTACATGACATGCGACAAGGATTTCGGAAACGATTTTGCAGAACTCCGGAAATACTGTCCTGGAATGTCTGCGTCGCGGGAATTAATAAATTAAATGGATATAGTACGGACGGATTGGCAAGATGCTTCATCAGGACCATTGAGCGCATCGCAATTCCGGAAAAAACAATACATCCCGGCGATTTTTCGGACTATGTTACCGCGTCCCCGATTCGAAGGACCGATGAAGCAAACGTCAAAATAATTTCGTTGCATCACCTCGTCTTACTTTTTCAGTTTTCATCTTCGCCGCCAACATACACGGGAAATTCACTCTCTTTGTCTTGAAGCGGACGTGTTATCGTCTTCTCC
>JAUNBK010000200.1 GCA_030527105.1 Planctomycetia bacterium | reverse complement strand
GGTGCTCGTGATGGTGCTCGTGTTCGTGTTTGTGGCGCTCTTGCTCATGATGATGCTCATGAATATCCACGTCCAGCATTTTCCCCGACATACCGTGGGAGGACTTCTCGACTCGGCGGAGGTGGAAGTGCTCGGGAATCAAACTCTTGAGTGGATTTTCGATTTCCGACGTTGGTATTCCGCGTTGTTCGCAAAGGTCGAGCAGGGCGCCGAGAATCATGTCTCCAGACGCGCCACCGACGGGGTCAAATCGCAAAATTCTCATGAATTTCTCTCCTTTTGAGCCTCGGCTCGTGAATTCTCCCGCTCCTGACGACGCAATTCTTTCGGGTCGAGCGTTGGCGTTTTCCACGAACGCTCTCGCGCCAACGTTCCGCCTAAAACGTTCACGAGCGTGTTGGCGTTTTGAACCATTTGAAAATCATACATTCCGACGCAAATGAAATCCGCGCCCCCCTCAAAAGCGTAGCGGAACGCCTGTTCTGGACGGAGAGCGCCAGCCGCAAGAACCTTAAAAGCGATCCATGGCTCCTCGCGCGCCGCCATGAATTCCCGCGTTTCCTCTGGCTTGCGACAGAAGACATTGTCGTGCTCGTGAGGGTGCTGCGCCGACCAATAATCGTGATTGTGGAACGTCTTCATCCAAAAATCGGGAGAGCAGCCTGTGTCGACAACAGCGCGAAGCGTCTCGATTCGGTGCGCGCCGATGCCTGCGGGGAGATTGTTGGCGCGAATGAGTTCCATCGCCTTCGTGAAAAGGTCGACCTTTCCCTCGCGAACGATTCGATCGGACGTCTCGCCCTGAATATAGCACGCAACGGCACCGACGTCGATCGCGTGCTTGATGGTGTCGAGAAGATTTTCCGGTGCGGCGCCACAATCTGCGATGAATTGAATCTTGCCCGGCGTCCACTTCCAGTAGTTTTCCACCATTTTGAACAGGCTATAGTGCCCCAAAAATGTGTTGATTCCGCACTCCTCGGCAAGGTAGAACGTCTCGTACACTTTTTGCTCTGTGTGATACGCTTTCACGAGGTCGGAGACGTAGATCAAATCCCGCGCGTGCGCCCATCCTCCGATGAGATTCCCCCCCAAGATCATTCGGCTCACGTTCACGTTTCCGATTCGCGACATAGGAACCTTTTCCTTGAGGCGCGGTTTTTTCGGGGGCTTGAACGTCGTTCTCGTCGCGCCGCTTTCGCCTTGAATACTGGCGTTCTCGTCCTGATTTTGCCAGTTTTCGTTCGCGAGGAGGTTTGTTTCCTCGAAACTATGGACGAGCGAAACGGTCGCGCCAGCGCCTAAAAGTGGGAGCGTCGCAATCTTGCGCAACGCCGCGCGCCGCGTCTCCTCCGAGGCAGGGTGGGGTAGGGATTTTTCGGCAGACGATTTTGTCTCGTGCGCTTTTGATCCGTTGGGATGGGGATCCATCATGTATATTTTCTCCTATAAACGTACTTTTGGTGAACACTCGAATTCATTTGAGCGCCACAACAACACAGCCTTATTATAACCATGGTGAAACGAGTTGTCAAGCGGGGGAATTTTATACTCGTTCTCCTTTAAGATTCCGGTTTTCTCGCGAGCTTCCTCAAAATCACGAATTCAAACAACCGCCCATTTCGCACTATTTTTTCGCATTTTCCCAGAGAAAAAACGTCACTTTTCACGATCGAGACGATAAAAAACATATCTTAAAGATTATTGCCCGAAAAGCCGGATGTTTTAGTCCGCTTTCCGTACAACTCCATTTAAGTGCGTGAAAACAAGCGTGAAACACCTCTCAAAACCACCTCAAAAACAATTAAATTAACGAATATCAACTCTGCTGCGTAATTTATGCGTCGAAATCCACTTTTGAAAAAATATTCGATCGCAAAAAACACCAAAAAAACGCACTTTTTCACTAAAAAGAATCAAAAAGTGCAAAAGTGTGAAATGCGTTAGACCCCTATTTTATGCAAGATGATAATTCTTGTGAATATCGGACTAAAACATTTTGAAAAAATACATAATCATACAGTCCCGTAAAAATAGGCATATCGTAAAACGCCCTCGAAATGCACCTTATATTTTGATTTTTCGAGATGCTGTACGAAAACCATTTCGGGATATTCTGAGCCGTGAACGAAGGGCGTAGCCAGCCCGGCACGACCGGGAGCGATGACGGTTACCGCTGGTTGCAACATCACCGGGAGACAGTCGCGAACGCTTCTGGTCTCCCTTGCCATCAAGACGCAGCCCGTAGTTCCAGATGGTGGGAGAATCGTTTGGTGCACAATCCAAAGGGTACTCCACCGAATTTCGCGTTCAAGATTCCCCGACGGATGGCAAAATCCCTCGGCACTTCATCCGTTCTCGGCTTCGGCGGGCACGTGTTATTTCAAAAGCAACAGTGTTTTTGTCAAGGGGTACCGGTTGAAATTGGGTTGGAT
>JAUNBK010000199.1 GCA_030527105.1 Planctomycetia bacterium | reverse complement strand
AGAATTGGTACTCCATGGGAACAACGGATGCCAATACGCCGACGGGAACCTACTCTGCCACGTTGATAGGTACTCGTTATCATTATCGCGTCGCTGCGATCAACGAGTTCGGCTCCTCGGAATGGACGACGGGGACATTTTCCTCGCCGGTTCTGCTCCCAATGCCGGAGCTTCAAACGCCAACCGTTTCTGGCACCACCGTACAAATCTCGTGGGAAGAAATTTCCAATGCCGAGAGCTACCTGCTTGAGTACAAACTCACGGACGCAACGGAGTGGATTTCGATTTCGACGCAAAACACGACCGCTTCGTTCGAGGGCGAGCGCGGAGCGGCATATGATGTGCGTGTGACGGCTGTTGGAGATGGTGAGGTTTATTTGAATTCCGTTTCGACGCAGATTTCTGTGGAAATTCCAGACGTTCGCGTGTCGATAAACAAGACGAAAATCACGATAACGTGGGATGACCAGACCCCTGCGACGGGCGACCACGTGCGGTACCGTGCCGAGGGGGCGTCTAGGTGGACGGTCAAAAAGTTGAAGGCGGGGGTTGAGAGCCTTGCGTTCAGCGGAAAAGCGGGGTTGAGCTATGAAATTCAGGTGCTCGAGGACGGAAGCGAAAATCAAATAACCTCAACGACAGCAACCATATTGGCTGCGCCGAAAATCAAAGCGAATAAGGCAGACATCAAAGACGACGCGTTCATTTTGGACGTGACGAATTACGCAGGCACGAACCTCGCGACGGCGGCGGAGACGTTGGTCGTTACGCTCAATGGGCAGAAACTGACGTTTGATATTGAAAACGGGACGGCTTCCGGTAGTTTTTCGAGCGGAAACGTTGGCGGTGTGAATGTCGGTTTTTCGGCGGGGAAAATCAATTTCTCGAAACTCGCGAGCAACACGAAATACGACGTCATTGTTGCGTTCGGGCAGAATGGGAATTTCTCGACCGAGAGCAAATTAAGCGTCAAAACGACTGCCGCGCCGTATCTTGTGCCGCAAAACGTGCAGGCGCAGAGCGTGAGCGGGACGGAGATTCTCGTAATGTGGGAGGCGTCGAAAGGGAAAAAATCTGACAGAACTGCTGAAAAATATACCGTGCAATATTTGAAAAACGGACGATGGTCAAACGCCACGACCAGCGCGACCGGGACGAGTTATACGATAACGCGACTCGCGAGCGAAACGGAGTACAAAGTCCGCGTTTTCGCGACGAAGGACAGGTATTTCCTCGCCTCGGAGGCAAGCAACGAGGCGACGGCGACGACCGGCGTGATTCTCGCGCAGCCGAAACTCAAGGTGAATAAGGCGGATATCAAGGATGACAATTTCAAGGCCGAAATCACAAATTATGCGAATTCGAATCTTAAGGAACACGCAACGGAAATCGATGTTACGATCGAAAATGTGGGAAACGTCAAGGTTCCGATTCAGGATGACTCGGAAACGGGAAAGTTTTCGAACGGGGTTGAGGTGGTGTTTAACAACGGAGTTTTGGAATTTTCGAACGCGAAGAGTTTGACGACGTATTCGATTTCCGTTTCGCTTGGCATGGAAAATAACGTGTCGAAAGCGAGCAAAATCAACGTGAAAACGATGAAAGCGCCGTATAATACACCAACGGACGTGAGCGCCATGGCTCAGAGCGACACGGAAATTCTCGTGACGTGGACCGCTTCGACCGGGAAGGGATCCGATCAGACTGCCGCGAAGTATACGATCGAGTACAGCACGGATGGCGGGAACAAATGGAGTCGCGCAACGACCGGTGCCGTTGGCGGGTCGCACGTGATCAATCGATTGAAAGCTGCAACGGAGTATAAGATTCGTGTGTCGGCAACAAAAGATAATAGTTTCGAACAGTCGGAGTACTCAGAAGCCGGCGCTCTCGTCCGGACGTTCCTTGCAACGCCCAAAATTTCGGGCGTGACGAGCAACAATATTGGGACGGCGCTGATTTCGTGGGACACCGTTGCAAAAGCGAACAATTTCACGCTCGAATATCGGAAATATTCCGACTCGAACAGCCCGGATTCTGGTTGGGAATCTGTCGAGGAAATCGCCAACGAGGGTAGAAAAATCACTCAGACCCTCGACGTTCTCGAGTCGGGCGCGACGTATGAATTTCGTGTTCTCGCGGTCTCGCTCAATGAGGCACAACCAAGTTCGCTTTATTCTCCGATTAAGGTTTTGAAAAGTGTGAAATAACGCGCAATAACATGGAGCGCACCCGGGATTCCGCTGCGCTCCGCCCTCAGATTGGGCGACATACGTTGGGACTTGTCATTTCCCCCGTCTATTGTTGTGTTCAATTTATAAACACCATGTTTTGACTCGCAATCCTCCGGCCCCTTTGAGAGGAAACATTTTTGAAAAATTGTTTCCTCTCAAACTCTCCTCCAAAAAAACTTGTATAATTCGGGTATTCAGGTATTCAAGGTGATTGATAAATATCTG
>JAUNBK010000093.1 GCA_030527105.1 Planctomycetia bacterium | reverse complement strand
TTTAGAACCGGAAAATATAGGTACTCCAGTTGCAATAAGTGGAAACGAAAAAAAGGCGAAAGAATCAAATTCTACCGGCTCAATACTCCTTCAGGGAAGCAGGGGCAGCGCATGAACAAATAGGCAAAATGGAGCAACTAGCCAAGTGCGTTTTTCGTAGTCATTCAAAAATGTCTCGATTTTCATAATAAATTTTTCAAAGACGTTGTGGACTCGTTGCAAACCTTCGTTCTGAGAAGTGTCCGGGGCGCGTTGATCGTTGTGCGAATAACAAATTTCTTCCCCTATTTTGTCCATTTTAAAACTCCTTTCTTCAAACTTTTCTAGTATTCTTCGGCAAAATAAGCTTCAAAACGTTATTCGTTGTATTTTACCCTGTTCATGCGCTAGCCCTGCTTCGGAGAAGGGGAATTTGGGGAACGCATTCATCACATCGGAACTACCCCCCGCCCTGCGGGCATGCCCCTTCAGGGAAGAGGAATTTGGTTTTTGTGTAATATCTTGAGAAATCAAAATTGGGGGTGTGATTTGTGGGCGTCTTGCGATATGCCTATTTTTACTGGGGCGTATGATTATGGATTTTTTCAAAGTGTTTTAGTCCGCTATTCGTAAAAAATGCCATGTTGCGTAAAAATAGGGGGGCAGGCGCATTTCACACTTTTGCACTTTTTGATTCTTTTTAGTGAAAAAAATGCGTTTTTTTGGTGTTTTTTGCGATCGAATGTTTTTCCCAAAGTGGGTTTCAATGCAGAAATTCCGCAGTAGGATTGATATACGTTAAATTAATTATTTTTGACATGGTTTTGACGTTTGTTTCACACCCGTTTTTACGCACTCAAACGCATTTTTGCGAAACACGGACTAAAACATCGGGCTTCTCGGACAACAATCTTCAGGATGCGTGTTTTATGGTCTCGATAGCCAAATGTGAAGTTTTTTCTCTGGGAAAATGCGAAAAAATGGGTCGAAATGGGTGGTTGTTTGAATTCAACGTTTCGAGGAGGCGTTGCTAAACACTCCTTCAAAACCCCTTCGTTTACCAAATGCACCCACAAAATTTGAAGGTTCTCCCCAAAAAAGAGTCTGGAGCCTCTGGTTGCGCTCGCGCCCGGTGTATATTGCGAGCGCCGAGGAGGATTTGTGGGCGGATCCTCTGGGTGAGTATTTGTCGGCACTCCACGCGGTTCCGGTCTACGAATTGTACGGCGACGCGCCATTCGGAAATCGCACGGAGGAACAGCTCCCGAACCTTCACGAGCAGGTTGGGAAAACCATTGGATACCACATTCGCGCGGGAAAACACGACGTCACGGAGTTCGACTGGGAAATGTATATTCGTTTTGCCGACAAACACCTGAAAAAATAGCGTCGAGATAGAGTTTTTATACTCGTTCTCCATTAAAATTCCGGCTGTACACAACGTTTCGCGAGCCGTGGTGCGTAGCTCCGCCAGCGAACACCCATGATTCGGAATGTTTTGCGAAGTGTCCGCGAGAAAAAACACTAGCCGCATATTTGCGAAAAAACGGGCATTTCGTCATAAAATAAATTTTGCGCGAAAGGTTTCGCAGGGATGCGCGGGTTTCTGGAAGTTGCCTTAGGAAGAAATAAAGATGCTTAGGAGGTCTCTTTCTTTCTCGTAGGAATACAGGAAAGGGCAAGTGGGATACACTTCCCCGATTGCTTCAGAAATTATTTGCGCCAATATTGACTCATTCTTGAATTTATGATTAATTTTCGCAAAAAACTCCTTCTTCCCTTTTTTCAGACCACTCACAATGTGGCTTTTCAACTCAACGCTGCTTGTGATATAGGCTCCTGAGCGAACAAAAAAGTTGTCCTCAGTTGCAGTGCAGCGAGGCAAAAGATCACTGTCCCAAGAATGATCGTACGCCATCTCCTCGTCCGTCAGGTTGAAATAACCTTTGTAATTTGAGCTCGTTTGAGCACTGTCCCACGTAACATCGACATGGTAGCATTTCCCATTGAGTTTGACAATGTTCCATGCGTGCCCCTCTCCCTCATTGGAATTGGAAGTGCGACCAAAGACAACGATACAGGAAAGCCCGAGGGCATCGCATAGGAGTTTGAAAGCCATGGCATATCCCTCGCAAACAGCGCGACCGTGCAATATGGCACCGACCGATGAATGGGCTTTATGGTACGAGCTGTCGGTATGTTCATATTTCACGGAAGTGGCGAGGAAATCATGAAGCGCTAGTTCCTTTCCATACGCATCGAGACGGAAAGCGCTGAGGGAACGGGAAATGGCGTATATCCTATCCTTTATCTTTTTCTCAACTCTCTTGATTTGCGCCTCTGGATAAAGGTAGGAAAAAATGATTTTCACACTTTGGTGCTGTGGCAAATAGCGATAGCTGTGGAAATCAACGTAGAATAACCCAGGGTTATCCATTCGGACAAATAAGACCAACTCACAAAGCGAGTAACTGATGCCAGTCATGAGTCGTGGAGTAACTGTCACCTCTTTTTTGTAGTCTTCCAATGCGTTCAAAATTAAATCGTAAACCTCCACATCAACGGAGGTTTTTAAGTGAACCCTATAAAATTTTGATTTACACTGTATGGGCATGAATTGAACTCCTAAAAGTCGTTTAGACGAATTTCCACATTTGCAAATCTGCCACTTTTTTCATGAACTGCCTTCAGGGACATCAAACCATTTCTGCCAATGCCCATAGTAAGAAGGATCCTATCGTTTTTGTGAGCGTCTGGAATGCCTGTAATTTCGATGTCTCCGATATACGAGCCTTTTTCTGGGGGATATACGTCGTCAGTACATTCAGATTCATAAACCGCAATATATACTGAATGGTTCCCGTCTTCGACACAACAAGAAGTTGACGTGCCCGAGGCCGGAAGGTTGTCTCCCTTATAAATGATGTTCCAAATCTTCAATCGTGTTCTGTCATGGAATTCTTCAAAATTCTCGATATACCTCGCTCCATAGGAGAATTTGCATTTGTCACGCAGGAAGTTTTCTTCAGACAAGTGCTCTGCGAATATTGCGGCACCAAAAGCGATTGCTGTTTCGGGATTATGGACTTTTACGGGAATTCCCGGGAATTCCCTCTCAAAGACCTTCTTAACTTGAGGCATATTCGAGCTTCCACCCACACAAACGATGTCATCAATAGGAGTTTTGCACCTGTTTTTCACTCTTTTCACCATCGCCATTGTTTGCTGCAACAAGTGAGCAGAGGCTTCTTCAAACTCATCAATGGTCACCGTGCATTGGATTGGTCCTTGGGGAGAAACAACAGTGACCAAAGCCTTGCAAGGCATATTCGGGTCTAGAGGTTCATTCGAGAGGGCATGTTTTGCCTGCATGGTCTCACGTCGCAGTTTTTCCTCCATTTCTGCATCGAAGGTGTTTCCAAGTTTTTCTTGACACTTTCGTTTGACAACTTTTATGAGAGCACTGTCCCAGTCGCGCCCTCCAATACGCAGCATTTCGGAATCAATCACATCGTACCACGCATTGCAGTTCGGATTCGTATTTGAACGCACAATGGCAACGTCGCAAGTACCACCACCCAAATCGTAAACGAGGATGGTTTTTTCCTTTCCGGCTTGAGCAGGCGCCTTAAAATAGGCAATAGCAGCGGCGACGGGTTCGCGAATGAAGCCCAACACTTCTATACCGCTTTTTTCGGCGGCATTTCGGATGAGTTCCTGCTCCCTGAAGTCAAATGCTGCGGGGATAGAAATGACCGCGCCTTCGATATCTTGGGCAACGAGTGCTCTTCTTTCGATTTCCTTTCGAGAGATTTTCCTAAGTTCTTTGAATATGTATTCAATAATTTCTTCCGTGGAGAACGTCCTTCCATCGGCGGAGAACGATTTTTCATCTCCGCTAATTCCCATTTTTATAAAGCGCTTCGCATTCTGCGGCAGAATTTCTGCTCTTTTGTCCGCATTTTTCCCAATTTGGACGCCATTCTCTCCGTCATAATAAAAGACGGAGGGCATGCCGTACTCACCGTAGGGCAGCAGGGTGGCGGGCGCTCCATTGATCAAACCTGCGGGCAGCGAAAAACAAGTCCCAAAGTCGATGCCTATTTTCATTTTTTTGCTCATTCTCTTTCTCCTCGGTTGAACATTATTCTCGATCCATTATCAATTTCAACTTCCGACTTTTCAAGCACTCTGCCCTTGTAGGAAAAGCCTATTTTCAGAACTTTTGTAACTTGGGAATGGCGCGAGGGAAGCGCCCCACGAACGAGTTTGTGCCGGTTCGGGTCGAATGCTTTTCCTAGATCATTAATGATCGAAACACCAAGCATCGAAAGAGACTGTTTGGTATACTCCATAAAAACTTCGCAACTTTCGAGGAGGCTTCGATAACCTTCCTGCGTCTCTTCGCGTGGATGGTACTCAAGTGTTTCGCTTATTAGGGTGAATATCGATATGAGCTGGCGTCTCGCCTCGTCCATGAATGTATATTCGATTCCGTCGCGAATTTCTCCGATCGTCCTTAGTTCGCACTGCGTCAGTTCCACGATGCTCTGCAACTCCCTCTGGAGCTGTTCAACCTTTCTTTCCCAGCATGAATCACTATCTTCGCGCTTTTCAGCGAGTTCGTTTAGCTTGCTCGTCAGCTTGGGATCATGATACAGAAATTTCTTTTCAGGTTCCTTTTTCGTTTTTGAGACGGTCTCTTTCTCTTCCTCTCCGGCAGCGTTAGCAAACGTCGAAATTGTTGGCGACAATATTCTCCCCAAGCAGTTGTCCAGCTGCTGCAAGCGATCGAACAGCCATTCGATTGTCAATCGATCTTGATTCAAGAGAGCCGCAATTCCTCCTACAGAATATTTATCATATACCTCTACACTTCCAGCAAGCCCCTCGGTGCACGCAGCAACAAGTCCTTGAAGGAAAAGCGCAGTATAGGAGTAGAGTTTCTGAACACCAGCCTTTTGCGTGTGATCAATTGTAAATTGCATGTGATCAATTATAAAATTTTTCGCGTTGAATTTCTCGTTACAGCACGAGATCATTGTTGACAACAAGCGCGACCTTCTCGCAGTCGCCAGTTCGAAAAACATGACACTGATGATCTCGACATATTGATTTCTCAGAACGTTCGCAACGGACCTGTCGTTTCGCCACTGCCCATCAAACGTGGAGCAAAAAACGCGGTATAGTTCAAAACTATCTGTATTCATGATTACACCTTAAAATTCTCACTTTTTTAACCATAAAGCAGGTCTTACCCCAGGACGCACTCCAGCACCGTCAGGTCCGCCGTCGTCGAAGGCCCAGTCTCCGCCCATAACAATGTTACCGATCGCATTCACGTACGCGGTCTTCCCTGCTTCGTTGCCGGGAGTGCGCAGCCACCACCAAGTCGACTTGCCATCGTACTGCGCCAGTCTTTTCCCATTGAAATTGTCATCAATGATTCGAGCGTCAGGGGGTCTATTTCCCAAGAGTCCGCTGTCCCCAAAACATTGGACAATCTCCGAAACGCTGAGCAGAAATACCATGTCGTTCGTCTCTCCCTCAGGGTTCGTGGGAAACCATGGGTTGGTTCCTGGCGGTATCGTGTGATTGAGGATATGTTTTTTATCCTCATCACTAAAACGATCGAGAAACTCCGAATGGAGCCATTTTCGCAGCGAGCAATGCTCCCATGCAGAACTTTTGGGATCTGTCCTATTGTTGTTGTACGCGATCCCGACATCCGTGATTTTGTCTGCCACGACCAATATTGAGTCCCTCTCTTCACAAAGGACGCGCCATTCATACCCTCCAAACTCGAGCAGATTTAAGGTCTTGTTGACCGAATTCAGGGTGCTTGTTCGACAATGCCACTCATAAACAGACTGAAATGCGCGAATGAGAGAGTCGCTTCGTTTTTTCGTGAAACCATACTCCACGATCAAAAGATTTTGGGCGACCTCTTTCCACCGATTCGATCCTAATGCCGAATTGATATCCTTCAGCATTTCTCTTCCAATTCCGATCTGGACAGAAATGATGAGCAGGGTTCGTTCCGTTTTCAGAGAATTACCGCACAGCAGATCCTCAATGGCAGCTTGGAATCTCCTCTTGTTATTCAACACGTCGACACCACAACAGGAAATCATCTCCCGTATGGCGTTGCTCATCGCATCGATATCCAGCGGTTCCACCGTTGCACGCGTGTTCATTTGCTCGGCAGTCTCCCGCATTTAGGTCGTAGGATGCCCATTGAGGGTTTGGAGACGAATTTTTGACGCAGATCTTCTGGCGCAAGTCGACAGGCTCGCCTACACAAGTGTCTGCGCACGATTCCACTGCGCGTTTCCTGCTCGCCCCCGCACTCACCCGGAGTTTCTCTCTCGAGTTCGACGGCTTTAGGAGTGGGTTTGTGTGCCGAATCGATTTGTTCATAGGTTTGGCGCAAGGTGTCAAGGTCGTCACAAATCAAGTACGCAAGCGAAATATCATCGTGACTCCCTCTCGAAGTCAAATCAGGAAGAAGCTCCTGTTCAATTTCCGATTCTGTTGCATCGAATCCAGATTCCAACACGTTCTCAATAATGAGCGTGTAGAGTTTGAACAAATGCAACTCGTTCATGTAGATAGGAAAGCAATCGTCCACTCCGTCGGAACTGAGAAACACGGCAATTGGCTCCGTTGGCGAACCCGCATGACGATCGAGAACGCAATGTCGGATTTTCGAGCTTGCGTTTTCCCCGCAGAGCGATACCGTCACGTTGAGGAAATTTTCCTCCTCGTCTGGGACGGGAGTGCAATATTTCCCGTCTCTTCGAAGAACAACGCAGGTTCCGTCTCCTATTTGTAGCAGCAGTATTTGCGATTCAATCACCACCACCCATAGAAGCGTTGTTCCATACGCCGTGTAGAGGTAGCGCTCGACGACGTCCCTTTGAGTGGATGTGAAGCGTTCTTTGTACTTTTCACTCACGCTTTCAAAACGCACCTCGCCCTCTCCGAGAGGGGCACCTTGAGAGAGGCGATGCTCCCAATCTTCCTTGACTAAACGCCGCCATTCGCACCAAACTTGATACTTGAAATTGTTTATTCCCGTATCGCTGAAACTCTCGCTTCCAGCGCCTTTGCAGGCGAGTTTTGTCTGTTCGATAGCCGCACGAACAGCCAACGCAGCCCCAACCTGGCTGCGGAAGCAATCGGAACTTCCGTGTCCATCCGCCACAGCAATGACTTGCCCGCCATCAAAGGAACCCTGCGCAGAACAATCCTGGCACCCCCAACCCATCGCGACATACTTTGGACCAGGGGCGGATTTTGCAAACATTCTGTATCTCATACTGTCAACCGTTAACTCCTTGTGCGGTTCAATCTCACTTCGTTGTTAGACACCATTCTTGCCACCCCACAAGGAGGCGCGAGGTAGCGCACAGCAAAAGCATGGACTCCAGAATCCTCACCATTCTTCATCAAGATCGATTTTGCGAATCTCGTCTATAATAAGCTTGTTTGGGTCATCCAGATCTGTTTGTTGATCCCCTGGATGGACAATGCTTCTCCGTGAGCTTGCGACCATTGAGGACTTTATTGCGACGGTACGTATCATCTTTTTAAGATCCTGAGGGTCATTTGTGTGAAGAACTGTTTCGGAATGCCCCGTGAATTCTCGGAGAACATCATCGTTTGACTCTTCGCCATACCCGATTGCGACCTTAATCGCGACCTTGTACCAGTTATTTTCTTTGAGGACTTGCAAGCTCTGTTGGTAGTTATCCGTGGGGTCTCCATCAGAAAGCAGGAAGAGAACAGGGGCGACACAACCACTTGCGCGGCGCATGAAGCCATTTGAGACCGAAAGGGCTTTATTGAGATCTTCAAACGCTGCCCCCATCGACGTCAGACCACCCGTGTTTAAGTCGTTCCACGCAAAGTCCTGAGGAGGGACAAGTTTATTGCCCGTGACCCACTTTGTGCCAGATTCAAACGTGAGAATTGCGATCTCGATTTCGGCGTCTGGATTGTCCTTGTTTAGCGAAACCAGCTCGGGCAAAATACCCTCCATCGCAGCATTGACCGCCCCAATCGGGGTTCCCGACATACTGCCAGAGGTGTCAAGCAAAAAAATAACAGGGCACGTGCGTCGTGCAACTTCGAGTCTCTCTGTCATTGGCATAGTTATTTCCTCCTAAAAAAGGTGACCAGGTAATATAACATCTTGTTGGAATTTTCGGTTTGTCCGCCGTCGGAGCTATGTACCACGGCTTTTCGTGTTTTTATGAAAAACTCTATACTCGTTCTCCTTTAAAATTCCCGTTTTATGCGACGCATTGCGAGCCGTGGTGCGTAGCTCCAACGGCGGACGGTACCGGAAATTTCAACGAGAAGTATTATAACTCATTCGCGCGTCAGCATATTTCCGCTACGTTTCCATTTCCAAAATCAATTTTGAGATTAGTGCCGAGAACGACAACGTCACCAGGCTGTTTAGTAATGGTTTTCCCGTCGGCGGAGACCGCCCAACGTAACGTCGAATTATTTTTTAGTCCGAATTTTCCGGGTTTGGTTAAGATAGAAGCAACCTCCGTTTGATAATCGTTGGAGGTTTCGGTCATATGGTAGCTGAACAGTCGCGTTCCCTCAAAAATAGGCACCCGTACCTCTATATCGGAGCGACGTTTCAGGAAGCGGATATACCCGGCTGGTTTGATAGACGCCTTGCAATCGGGGCACGTTGTCTCTCCATGACTTTCGAGGAATATCTCCGACTTGCATTTTGGACACTTCACGATGGAACTCTTCAGCCGCACCAAAAGATGAAGCCATTCCTGTTCAAGCAAGCGATCTTGTGCTTTTAACAGACTGTCTTGGCAAAAAGACCTGCCAAACGCCTCGTGAATATAGCGCGGAAAAAAAGGCCAGAGTAAGATCGCATTTCTATGCAGCTCAGGAATCGGTCGGTTCGAATCGTCTTTTTCATCGAAAATGAAGAGGGGCTGCTCGCCGAATATTTTCCTGTCGTATTTGACCGTGAGGGCGGGAACATTCGTTTTCTTGCCTTCGAGCGGATGATCGCCAAAAAACAACATGAACAAAACGACAGCCAGAGAAAATTTGTCCGTCTGTCTGTCTGGCTGCTTTTCTCCACGAACGACCTCTGGTGCCATATATCTCGCCTTTCCGCGCACCCCAGCAAATTGCCCGTGCCCCATGACGTTGTCGTTGTCACAAATGAGGACATCGCCAGTTTGAGGATGAATGGAAAAGTTGCCATCGTTCAAATCCTGATAGCTGTACCCGCAGTTGTGGAGTACTTTGAAAGAAGAAACTATGTTGAGCGCCGCATTTACCGCAGCTTCTGCGTTCCTGAAATGCACCTTTGCCATCAGATATTTAGAGAAACTTTCATATTCTTTCGGAAATATCCGCATGATGTATCCGAAAGTGCCGTTTACCCACTCCGTGAGAGCTTCCGGCCATACAAATGCCGGCGATGGGGCACCCGTCTCGATGTTCACTTTGAGGTTATCATAAAACATCTGAGGGTTGCTCACATTTTCGATGAAGTACCACTTCAGAGCTTTCTCTTCTCCTGTGCCGTCCAGGCAAACCTTGTATACGGTTCCTTGCCCTCCTTCACCAAGACGATCAATCACAGTCGCAGTACGACCGTCCTGCAGTTTCACCTTTTGCGATCTTGTTAATCTCGAACCCATATTCCCCTCCTCAATAAACTCTCTTTGCGCTGTACTTGGACAACTTTTCGCCTCTTTTCGCGCGGCAAAACGACTGGCAGCACGTCCCAAACTGGAAATGCTAACGCGAGGTGTTACAAAAGCCCGGAAATTCCAGAGAATAATCTCTTTTCTGGTTTCATTGTAGCAAACTACTGAAAACATGTCAAGTACCCTATCATGGATTTATTCTGTTTTTCTGAAAAAATCAACGGGAGAAAATCGCCGTCATGAGATAATATCATAACAATCATAACGAGGCAGGAAATCTTTAAGGGGGGGTTGAATTTTGTCAAATTCGTGATAAACTGGCGCTCAAATGAGTTGTAGCTTTCGCGAAGTTTCAGGAGCCGTGGTGCGTAGCTCCAACGGCGGGCGCAACCGGGAATTCCAACGAGAAGTATTATATATCCCTTGTATTCCTTGCGCAACGCTGTTTTTTAGGTGATGATAGAATGTTGTCCGTGTCCGAAATGTTCGTCTCCTGGCAGGGGGAAGGTTTTTTGTCAGGTGTCCCTTCCGTGTTCGTCCGGCTGGCGGGCTGCCACCTCGGCTGTACCTTTTGCGACACAACATATGCACAGCGTTTTCGCGACGGTGAGAGAATGGAGTCCAGCAAAATTCTCGAAAGAACTCTCGCACTCGCTGCGACACCGGTTTTCCCCACAGTTTCGCCCGAGGCGGAAGTGCGCCTTCAGACCGTTGCACAAGTTCGCCATGTCGTACTCACCGGGGGGGAACCTTTTCTCTTTCGAGGGATTATCTCGCTTGTTGCCAGTCTTCGCGCGCATGGTTTTCACGTCACGATCGAGACGTCCGGGACACGTTTCTTGCCCGTTGCGTGCGACCTTGTGTCGATCAGTCCCAAATTAAGCAATTCCGGCGTCCCTTCCTGGCGAGCCTCCGTTGAGCACGCGCTCCCGCAGCTTCTCGAGCTTGGTGACTATCAGATTAAATTTGTCGTGGATGATCCGAGAGATTTCGAAGAAATAGACATTTTTTTGCGCAAATACACGTGCGTGGAGCGAGAGAAAGTCCTTTTAATGCCGCAGGGGCGCGAAAAAGACGAAATCTCCGCCCGACTCGTTTGGATCGAGACCGAAGCACAAGCGCGAAACCTCAAAATCACCACACGAGGGCAACTTTTTTGGTTCGATTCCAAGCGCGGTGTTTAGCAATCCGTCGCAAAAATGAGTATATAATACTTCTCGTTGAAATTTCCGGTGCCGTCTGCCGTTGGAGCTACGCACCACGGCTCGCAAAGCTTCGCGCAAAACGGGAATTTTAAACGACGATGAGTATAGATCACGACTTGCCTTTTCCGCCTGTGTAAAAACGTCTCAAGGAATTGTTTCATTTTCCCGATACTGATATCGTTTTTATCCCTTTGCACTATGTCACAGTGCTTGTGTATGAAGCTCGAACGCAGGGCTGGGGCACTAACCAAGGACAAGAGGGCGCAATTCGAATAGGTTGAAAATGGAGAGAAAAGCTGTTTTCATGATGTTTCTCGAGCTGAAAACTAGTGCGAGTGTCGCGTAACCATCGTGTCAAATCGGGGAAGGTCGGGGGCTGGGCAATATCAAATATCACTTATTTTTTAGCCCCCACTAGACAAGTTGCCTATAATGTGGTATGATAGGGGACGCTGGGTTCTTGCTTAAAGGAGATTCAGAATGACGAATATCACGAAGTTTACTTTTATCGTTTTATTTTTCCTCGCTTTGCCGCAGATGAAAGCTGAGGAGGTATCCTATCCTCCATATGCGCCCTTCAATGGGACGTATGCTTTTGTGACAGAGCAGGCGACGCCGTATGATCGCGTCGCTTCCTATGTCGCGACGCCGAACAAAACGGAAGCCCGAAAGGGATATACTCGTCAAGAGATTCGAAGCATGCCTATTTTACAGCGTCCGAATCGCCCGGGTCATTTCTACGGAAATACCGTGCGAAGGCGTCATGGAATGTAGTTTGAACTGAGTTTTTGCACTTTGCAATCTCATGGTTTTGGCACCTTGGCGATTCGCCTCACGTTTTGTGGCGGCGGTCGTCGAGGTCTGTTCAGAACCATGATCATTTCTCGGGGGCGACATGGATTCGACCGGGCAATTGAAGTGCGGGTGGCGTGTCGCGGTTTGTCAGCACCGCGTTAAAAGCCGACAAAAAAATAAATGCCAATAATGTGAATAACAATAACTTGGTAATGGCTGCCTAAGAAAAGGCGCCCGAGTCGAGTTGCCATGACACACGGCGACAAAGGCTGCGTATTCAATGTGGGTCTCGTTCCGATTCACTGGAGGTACGGTCGGGATTAAATTTGTTCCTATCTGGCTCTCGAATTACCCTGTCGATTGGGGAAGGAGAGAGCGAGAACTCAAAAAATCGACTACACACGTAGAAGCTCTCATGGACATGTCGCGGGACGCGGGTTCGATACCCGCCGCCTCCATTTTTGCCGCCTGGGAAGGTCGCAATTTTCCGTAGTCCGGCGCTTGCGCTGGATTGAGCGCCCCGTAAGGGATAGAAGGTGGTAGCTCGAATGCTCATGATTGCGGAGTCAGAGAGACTGGGTGTAAATCTATATTACTTTCCCGCCCAGTCTTCTTTCTTTTTTTAAAAAAGATGCTGCCCCCCCCTTGCGCAAAAATTTTTTGATGTTATATTCTGTATTACACTTGGATACAAAAGTTTTTTGCGAGACTCCTATACTCGCAGAGCCTTGGAAAGTATCTTTGGTACAGTCGCTACAGAGCGACCGGTTTGGCGGAAAAGTTTCCCTATTTTTCCTGCTTTGTGTTTTTTTGCCTTGTTTTATGCTGTTTTGTATGCTATTTTTAAAATAGACAAAATGGACGGAGGAACTCATGGATATTGCGTACGATATGACGCTGCGGGATATCGTCGAAAAGCACGGGATCGATGCGCTCGACTTGAAAGTCGCCGATGTCGCGGTCCTGGCGGAGGCGAGGCGGAGACGGCGCGCGGATGGGCTGCAGGATACGATGACTCTCACGGAGTTCTATGAAAAGGCGTACAAGCCTGAGGTGTCCGACGCGAAAGACTTGAAGCCGGACACGCTGCGGCAGAGAAAAAGGGCGTTGCTCCTCTGGAAAGAGTTTACGGGTGATCCGCCTCTGTGCGATATCACGAAATCGACGCTCGTGACGTTCGTACAGCGTGCAAAAGTGGCACGCTCGGAAACTTCTGGAGAGGCGCTGGCTCCAGCGACGGTGCGCAAGCACTGCGCGGCGCTTCAGTCGGTGCTCGACTATGCAGGACCGAAGACGGAAAAAAACCGCGAGGCGAAAGAGCTGATACCGATGCCGCCCAGGTTCCCGACGGTACGCGTCTTTTTGAATCCGACAGCAAAAACCCCCGCACCGCACGAAGTGGCGGCTGTGGTGAAGGCGTGCTCTTGCGCTGAATACCCAAAGCTGCCAAACATCTCACCGAAGGAATGGTGGGAGTGCGCATATAAAATGCTCGCGTTGACTGGGATGAGGCGCGGGGACCTTCTCGGGCTGCGGTGGGGGGACATTCGCGCTTTTCGGTGGGGGTGGGCGTTCGCCATCCCTGCGGATGTTGAAAAGACAGGAAAAGAAAAAATCGTTCCGATCTCTCGTGCGGCAAAAGAGGTCTTAGACAAGATGCCGCGAGGTGCTCCAGATGAAAAAATCTTTCGCTTTGAACACAGCGCCTCGACGTTCGCCCGGACGCGGAAGCGCATAGTCGAGGCGGCTGGAGTGCTGAGTTTTCGTGGAACGTGGCACGCCATGCGGCGGTTCGTCGCGACGGTTGTGCAGGATGCGCAACTGGTGCTTGGGCATACGTCCGCAGCCGTCACAAGTCGACACTATCAGTCGATGGCAAGGGCCGCCGTGGCGCTGGAAGAGCTTGGAAAGGAGGTGCAGTTTGGAGAAGTGTAAGAAAATGAAGGAAAAAAGAGAACTCATCACGTTTTCGCTCCCACGCGCGATGCGCGAGACGCTCGTGCGGATATACGAAGCGGAAAAAAAGCATGACGAGGAACTTACTTTCTCGGCTTTTCTGCGCGCGCGACTGCGACGCGGTTTGACGAGCGAAAAAACGGAACGGGTATAGCTTGAAATATGCGCTCCGCGCGCATCGGAACGGAGCGCGCATTTTGGGGAACCATTTTTGCAAAATTGGTTCCCCAAACCCCTCCAAAAAAACTTTTAAAAATGGGAGAAAATACTTCTCATGTCAAAAAGTTTTTGAAGGGAGAGTTTGAGAGGGAAACAATTTACAAAATGTTTCCCTCTCATGAAGGTGGAAGTATTTTCGGGGAGCAGGAGTGCTCCCCCTCCATGGACTGACGCTCCGCGCGTCGCTTGCGAGACTCCTATACTCGCAAGGGACTTGGAAAGTATCTACGCCCGGCTGGGCAGGATATCGCGGAGGGGGAAAGATGATACACTGCAATGGTGACTATTTACTGCAACGGGTGCGAGGTGCGCGTCCCGGATGGGGGGCGCGTGCGCGTGAAGGTCTTGACGTCAGGGGAGGTCGCTCTCGTGGTCGAGTGCGTGGGTACACACGACACAGGGGTGTCGGGCGTGGGTGCGGGCGACGATGAGGGTGACGATAGGGCGGTGGG
>JAUNBK010000092.1 GCA_030527105.1 Planctomycetia bacterium | reverse complement strand
CGTCCCCTAGTTCATAGCCATCGCGAAGGCGAAACGAACGAACGCAAGGGGGCGATGGCGGACGCCCGCCCCCGAGCAGAGAGTGAGAAGAGCCGTAGCGTCGAATGCGCGTTGTGGCGGAGAAGAAGTTGGTAGGAAAAAGAGCAGGGTGGGAAGTATGCCCAATCCCAAACGAGGGAGGTAGAGCGCCCCTGCGAGTGCGGACTTGGCGAAGTGGGGGGCATCGCCCTCCACGAGCAAGTCCGAGGCCCGGGGACAGAATCAAACAATAATCAAAACCCAGAATGGCGTTCTGGTTTATTTATGTCACGGAAATAATACTCTTTACGAAGGCATGACGTCGGAGCCGAGCACGAAGCGCAGCGTAGTTCTGGATGAAGAGGCGAGGGATATTGCCCGATTCCCCCCTTCGGAGGGTGGTCGTCCTCGGCCACCCACCTGATTGACGGGGTGTTCTGCTGGGGGAACGCGTTCACCATATCAAACTACCCCCCGCCCTTCGGGCGTATCCCTTCAGGAAAGGGGAATTTGGTTTTTGTGCGGTATCTTGAGAAATCAAAAATTGGGGGTGTGCTTTGTGGGCGTTTTGCGATATGCCTATTTTTACGTGGTTGTATGATTATGGATTTTTTCAAAGTGTTTTAGTCCGCTATTCGGAAAAAAAGCCATATTGCGTAAAAATAGGACTCTGATGCGTTTCGCACTTTTGCACTTTTTGATTCTTTTTAGTGAGAAAATGCGTTTTTTACGTGTTTTTTGCGATCGGATGTTTTTTTGCAAAAGCGGGTTTTAATGCAGAAATTCCGCAGTAGAGTTGATATTCGTTAATTTAATTGTTTTTGAGGAGGTTTTGACGTTTGTTTCACACCCGTTTTTACGCACTCAAACGCATTTTTGCGAAACACGGACTAAAACATCGGACTTCTCGGACAACTATCTTCAGGATGCGTGTTTTAGTGTCTCGATGGTGAAATGTGATATTTTTTCTCTGGGAAAATGTGAAAAAATGGCTCGAAATGGGCGGTTGTTTGAATTTGTGATTTTGGAAGAATGAGAAAAATCACAAGGTCTTTCCCCAAAAATCCCGCTCGGGTCCCCACTAAATGGAAGCTCCCCAACATTATTTTTCATTTTCCCCCTCTTGACGTTCCTGGGAAGATGTGCTATCATAAACTCGGAGGATGTTTTATAATACCTCTCGTTGGAATTTCCCGATGCCGTCCGCCGTTGGAGCTTGCGCACCACGGCTCGCAAAGCGTCGCGTAAAACGGGAATTTTAAACGACGATGAGTATAATGAACAATCAGTATAAACACGATGAGAATACATGGAGAGGAAGTATGTCTACAACTTACACAGCAAGTACGAATTGCAGCTTTACCCGAGTGCATATCTGCCAGTATTGCGGCGAGCATTTTGAGTATCGCGTGGATCAGTTCTGCCATGGCACTGGCGATACGAGCGATGGGGCTCACGCAACGTTAGTAAATGTGGTGAAGGCTCGGCTTGAACACTATCAAACTCCAACACCTTGTCCGAACTGCCAAATGTATCAAGTTTCGATGCTGTCTCAAATTTTTTCTACAGAATGGCTCATGCTCCGGATTTTGGTTGTGTTGGGGGTCGCTGCATTTTTTGCGTACAACGTGGAGACGTTTGAACAATACACTCAAGCACAATACGTTTGTCTGGGCGTGTTCACGCTCGAGATTCTATTCCAGTTTTTCTGGATTTACAAATATACGAAGGAGTCTCCAAACGCGCTTCAACAAAGGCTGAACCTTGATGCGGACAGGGTCGTGCAATATGCGCAGGCTCGCCGGTGGTATCGTTCTGCGACGGCGTTTCTCCCCATTGCGTGGTGCTCTTTTTTCCTGCCCTACGGAATAATCTCGTGTGCAGTAGGGTTGATCGTCTACTATCTTATCATTTGTGCTTCACCAAAATACATTCGCTCGAATACACTCCCGCTATTAGCCAAAGAGACGGAATTTAAGGTTTAAATTTCGAAACAAACGGGGCTTCAACGGTGTTTTTTGAACTCTGAGGGCGTGGACTTCTCCCCGTCCTGTTGTTTTCACAGCGCCTCAATGTTCAGATTAAAGAAAATTTTCGCAAAAAATTCTCCATCCTCGGGTTGCGCGCGGGGATTTTCTCTGCTATAATGAGGGTTGTAGGATGTGCGATGATTCGCCTCGGCTTGCGAGCGTTCGTCGTGCAGTCAGTTTTTGGATATTTATAAGGAGTTAATAATGAATCGACGTGATTTCTTCATGACGAGCGCCGCGATTGGTGCTGGTGCCGCACTTGCCTCTGTGGGAAAAGTTTCTGCAATCGATATGGCAACGGTGGCAGAGAACGTGAAAAAGGCGAAACTTCGCTTTGCGTGCTACTGGGGCGGACTTTTCCCCGCCGAAAATGACGCAGATCGAATCAAAAAAATGCGCGAGTTGGGATTCGAGGGAATCGAACTCTCTGGCGACGGCGGCGGCGTGAAAGATAAGAAACAAATGTTCATCGACGAGGGATTCGAAGTTTGCTCCCTCTGCTTCGGATCGGTTGGTGGCGCGGTCGTTTCGGAGGATCCTTCACGACGTCAGGGCGGAATCGATGCCCTGAAGCGCGCGCTCGAAAATGCTGCATACTTCGGCGCAAAAGCGGTCGTATACGTCCCGGCATTCAATGGGCAAACCAAATTGGGACACGTCGAAATCCGAAAAATCTTGATGGACACCCTCCCCGCCTTGGGCGAATTTGCTGTCGAATGCGGAACGCACATCACACTCGAGCCACTCAATCGGACGGAAGCATGGTTCCTGCGTCAGGTTGCTGATGGCGCACAGATCGCTCGCGACTGCAAGACGGAAGGCGTTGCGACCATGGGCGACTTCTATCATATGGCATGGGAAGAGCCAAGCGATATGGGAGCGTTCATCTCTGGTGGCGATCGCATTAAGCACGTCCATCTCGGCAACGGTCCGCAGCCCCCACGCCGCACACTCCCGGGCGAAGACGATCGACCTTTTGCGGATGGTTTTCTCGGACTTAAATTCATCGGATACGACGGATTTTGCAGCTTCGAGTGTGGAGTTGCCGCGCCTGACAAGTTCGAGGCGGTTCGACGCTCCATCGCCTATTGCCGAAGCGAGTGGGAGAAAGCGACGTTTTAAGTTGTCGTATAATTGAAAGAACGCGGGACTTGCCGACGTTTTGGCGTCAGGTTCCGTTGTTTTGTCTTTATAATACTTCTCGTTGAAATTTCCGGTTCCGTCCGCCGTTGGAGCTACGCACCACGGCTCGCAAAACGTTGAGAAAAACGGAATTTTAAAGGAGAACGAGTATAGTTTTTGTTTCGTACAATTTTGTCATTGCAGGAGAATAGAATGGATTTCCACTATATACTTGGTATTCATGCCAAGAACCGTGTCCTTCAGGCGGGCAAAGTGCAGGAGCTTCTCACGGAATACGGGTGCAGCATTCGTACTCGCATTGGGCTTCATCATGTCGCGACAGACCAATGCGCGGCAGACGGCGTGATTTTGCTCGAATTGTTTGGCGACGAGGCGACGTGCCGAGAGTTGCAATCGAAACTCGAATCGGTCGCGGGAGTCGAGGTGAAAACGATGATTTTCGAGCATTGATCATTTTTGAGGCAGAAAGCAACGCCGGTTGTTGGGTTTTTTCACGGAATCCGTCGCGACTTTGTGAAAAAAATCGACAGCCGAGCGGCGTGGGGCACAGGGAGATTCTGAAGCCCAGAGTTCCAAGTTACGACGAGTAGAATCGATGCCGATAAATGACGACGCGATAGTCCTTCGGACGACAGATTTTAGCGAAACGAGCATGGTCGTCACCTTTTTTACGCGCGAAAATGGGAAAATCCCATGCCTTGCGAAAGGGGCGCGGCGATTAAAAAACCCTTTCGACACCGCATTCGATGCGATGAACGAATGCAAAATTCTTTTTTATCCCAAACGAGGAGAAACGCTCCAATTAGTCACGGAAGCGCGTCTGACGCAGCGTTTTCGTGTCCAATCAGACACCGCAATTTACGCAGGTTTCCATGTGGTTGATCTTTTAAACCACTTTTGCGAAAATTTTCATGCACAAAATGAATTATTCGACTTGACTCAAAATGTTTTAAACGATATAGTGTCCCTTGAAGCAGAATGTCGTCGCCATCCGATTTGGGAACCGCCGAGGAGTTTGAGCCGATGTTTGTTCCACTATGAGATGAGCTTGTTGGAGGCGCTCGGAACCGGTCCCGCCCTTCGGCATTGCGCAGAGTGTGGTGCTGCGGTCGATTCGCGCAACAGGCGTCGCGCTGCGTTTGCCTTGTTAGATGGCGGGGTGCTTTGCTCCAATTGTCGACCGGGGCGAACACGTGTCGTTTCGATTTCCATCGAGGCGCTTCGGGTGATGCAAAAACTTGCCGACCCGAATCCGATGTATTGGCGTCGACTTCCGATTCGCGACGACATTTTGAGTGAAGTGCGCAACGTGTGGAATCAATACTTGAGCCACCAGCTTGAGCGCCCAGCGCCGGTTTTGCGCTGGCTCAAGCGTTGAGAGAGTGTCGAGCATTATAATACTTCGCGTTGAGATTTCCGGTTCCGTCCGCCGTTGGAGCTATGTGCCACGGCTCGCAAAACGTCGCGCAGAACGGGAATTTTAAAGCGCGATGAGTTTAGTTGAAGTTCATTGATATCGCCTAACCTTTTCGTCGAACTTATGGAACGTTACCCAACCTCCCTATTGATCCGTTTTTTGAGCGTCTTCATTTTGGTGCCGCACTTGTTTTTGGGTTGCGCATCAGTCCAGACGCCGAGTTTGGGCGGTTCCACGCAAAAATTGGATCAGATCGAAGAACGGCTCAGCTCCAGTCCGACTCAGCAGGTCGATGAGGAACGAGTGCGCGAGGTGTCGGCAGATTTTCCCGCTCAGGAAGAATCGCTCAGCGCAATGACGGCGGAAATGTTTGGGAAGAGAGTGAAGTTTTTCTTCATGCGTCTCGTGAATCTTCATCCCAATGAGGAAGCCGCGACGGAGTCTTTTGCAAAAGGCGTCGATTTGTTCGATCGAGGAGATTTTGAGGCGTCCGCCAAGGAATTGTGGATCGCGACGATTCGTTGGCCCGACTCGCCGCTCCAAGAGGATGCAATTTTCTTGCGCGCAGAGGCGTTTTTCTTCGCAAATCGATACTCCAAAGCTCAGAAGGAGTACGAGCGGCTACTCAAAAAATACGACGCGACACGCTATTTGGATCGCGTTTCTCCGCGTCTTTTTGCCATTGGACAATATTGGGACAAACTCGACCAGGCGAACAATTATAGTGCGGTTGTCCCCAACCTTCACGACAAAACGCGCCCCACATTCAGCACGTTTGCGGAGGCGATCAAGGCTTATAAAACAATCACGATGCACGACCCCAGCGGGTTGTGGGCGGATCACGCTCTCATGGCTGCCGGGAACGCAAACTACATCCGGGGAGAATTTGTCGAAGCATCGCATTGCTACGACGATTTGATCAAATTTCACCCCCAGTCCCGCCACCTGCAGGCTGCGTGCGAGTTGAATCTTGCCGCAAAATTGCATATGTACGAGGGACCGATGTACGACGACCAGCCGCTCAACGAGGCGGATCAGCTGGCGGAAAGGATTCTCTCCCAGTTTGACTCGCAGCTTGGTCCGAGAAAAGACGAAATCATCGAGACGCGGAATCGAATCGTGGACGCGCGCGCCGAGCGAGACATTGCGTTCGCGCAATTCTACGAGTCGAAACGACAATACGCCTCCGCGCGTTTCTACTACCTCCAAACCATGAATACGTACCCGCAGACCATTGCCGCTCAGGTCGCGCGTGAGCGATACGAGAAGATTCTCGAGTACCCTGCCGAGCCGCCAGATTATTTCTCGTGGCTGAAGGTCATTTTCCCGGAAAAATAGAGGCTTTTCATGCTACATCGACTTGATTATTCGGTCGCAAAGGTCGCTGCTGGAGCCGTCGTTCTGGCAGTGTCGCTCCTTTTTCTTGGGTGTCGGGCGTATCATATTGGCAATCAGGGGCTTTTTTCCTCTCAAGTTCGCACGGTAGGAGTTTCGATCGTTGGCAACGAAACGTGGCGGCGTGGGTATGGTGAGCGTCTCACGGAGGCTCTCGTTCGAGAAATCGAGAATCGCACGCCGTATAAAGTCGTCCCCGCTTCGCGAGCGGATACGGAGTTGAGGATTAGTATCGTGGGGGAAGACAAGAGCGTCACATTTCAAAACGACTGGGCGGATCCGCGTGAGTTGTCGTTGGGCATGACGATAAAAGCCGACTGGTTGGATCGGCGCACGATGGAGCTGCGGCAGTCGCAGGAGATCGACCTTGATTCCGAGGCACTTTGCATCTCTGTCTCGACTCCACTCATTGCCGAGGCGGGGCAGTCGAACGCGACATCATCCCAAATTCTCATGGAGCGCCTCGCGCGCCACATCGTCGGCATGATGGAGACGGCGTGGTAGCACTTGCGGCAGTGCTTGCGGTACTGGTTTTCGTTATCTCATCTTGAGAACAGAACTCTCCCAGAGTCAAAAATCTCGCAGAGTCAAAAAGAATCCCCCACTCTGCCACACATGGTGGGAAAGTGGGGGAGAGAATAGCCAGACTTATTACAACGCTGCGACGGCTGAGTCGATCGCGGATTTAAGCGCCTCGAGGTTTTGCGCCGCGTCGGCAACCTCAAACTCGCCTGCAACCACAATGCCTGCCACGTCAGCATTGAGCGTACATGCGGCATCCAAATCGACCTTGGAGGTGTACTCCTTCTCAATCACGTACTCGCGGATTTGGTTGAGAAGCGTTTTGGCAGCTTCCGACCCCGCCGTGGTGCATATGGTTGCCGTGATCATCGCACGCTTGGCATCCGTCCCACGCATAATGGGATACTTCGCGTCGAAGAGTTGACTTCGATTTTGATAGTGCGTGTGGAGCATATGGTGCGCTTCGTGCGACCCTGGGGCGCCACCGAGGTGCTCCTGATAGCATTGCTCAACAAGATAGTTGTCCTGCGACTTCTGAAGCTGGTTGGATTTGTCCGCGATGTACAATCCGCGCATACGCTTTTCACGCTTCGCGGGAGTGACACCAATGGTCTGTCCACCACCCGAGATGCAACCTCCGGGACACGCCATCACTTCGACGAAATGATAGTCCGCCTTCCCCGACTTAATGTCGTTGATGAGCTTTTTCGCATTGGCAAGTCCGTAGACGACAGCAACCTTCACCTGCATTCCGGCGACTTCAAGCGTCGCTTCCTTCAAGGTATCCAAGCCACGAACGGCTCTGAACTCAACATTCTGAAGCGGCTTCTTCTCCAGTTTCTCCACCGCATAACGCAAGGCGGCTTCCATCACGCCACCAGTGGCACCGAAGATAACGCCAGCCCCCGTCGAGAAGCCCATCGGCATATCGAACGCTTCCGGCTCCAAGTTGCCGAGCTTGATGCCGAGAGAGGAAATCATGCGCCCGACCTCGCCAGTGGTGATAACGATATCAGTCTCCGGGATTCCGTTTTCGTCCTTGAATTTATCGAGAGCCGCCTCGTATTTCTTGGCGGTACAAGGCATGATAGAGACGACAACGAGATCCTCTCGCTTGCACCCGAGCTGCTCAGGCAGGACTTTTTTCGCCACAGAACCAAACATGGCCTGAGGAGAACGACACGAAGAGACGTTCGGAAGCATTTCGGGGAAATAGACCTCCGCATATCGAACCCATGCGGGGCAGCAACTGGTGAAAAGCGGGAGCACGCCGTTGTTCGCGACGCGATCGATGAATTCGGTGGCTTCTTCGAAAATCGTCATGTCTGCGGCAAAGCAGGTGTCGTAGACATATTTGAACCCCATTAATTTCAAAGCGGCAACCAATTTCCCAGCGACATTCTCACCAGCAGGGAGTCCAAAGTACTCACCCAGCCCAACGCGGACGGCGGGAGCAATTTGAACGACAACCGTTTTGGTAGGATCATACAACGCATCCCACACGCGCTGCCCGTCCTGTTTGGGAACGATAGCGCCCGTGGGGCAAACGGCAGCACACTGCCCGCAATTGACGCACTCAACGTCCGCAAGATTGGCGTTGAACGCAGGCGCGACTTTGGCGTTGGAACCACGATTTTCGAAATCAATGGCACCAATTCCTTGCAGCTCTTTGCAGACGCGAACACAGTCGCCGCACAAGACGCACTTGTTGGGGTCTCTCTCCAACGAGGGTGAGGATTTGTCGACCGGCTCCATGTTGGTGCGCTTCTTGTAGCGAATTTCTTCGACACCGAGGCGACGCGCCAGATTTTGCAGCTCGCAGCTGGAGCTTCGAATGCAGGTGGGGCACTCCAAATTGTGGTTTGCCAAGAGGAGTTCCACGCTGATTTTGCGCATGTTCCGAATTTCCTTCGTGTCGGTATGAATGACCATACCCTCGGCAGGCGCGGTGGAGCACGCCGCCATGATGCCGCGCCCCTCGACGAGCACGAGGCACAAACGACACGCGCCGTAGATGCTCAACTCCGAATGATAGCAAAAGGTGGGGATTTCGATACCCGCTTTGCGAATGACCTCAAGGAGGTTTCGTTCGTTGGAGAACTCCACCTCGCGACCATTAACGACGATTTTTTTGACATCCGACATATTATTAAACTCTCCTTTTTCTCTCACTAAATACCATGAATAGCGCCGAATTTGCAGGCAGCCTTGCACGCACCGCACTTAATGCACTTGTCCGTGTCGATCTTGTGCGCCATTTTGACCACACCAGAAATTGCGCCAACGGGGCACTTGCGCGCGCACATTGTGCAACCCTTGCACTTGATAGGATCAATCTCAGGACGCGCCAACGCACTGCATTCGCCTGTCGGGCAGATCTTCTTGAACACATGGGACTCATACTCTTCGCGGAAGTAGCGCAGCGTGGAGAGTACCGGATTGGGAGCCGTTTTGCCCAAACCGCAGAGCGAGCCGAGCTGGACAGCTTTCGCCGTTTCTTCCAACAACTCAAGCGTCTCGCCAGTGGCACGCCCCTCGATAATGTCGTCGAGAAGCGCAAGCATCTGCTTCGTTCCTTCGCGGCAAGGGACGCACTTTCCGCAGGATTCGTTCTGCGTAAATTTCATGAAGAAGCGCGCGACCTTGACCATGCATGTCTGGTTGTTCATCACCACCAAACCGCCGGAACCGACCATTGCGCCGACGCTCTTCAGAGAGTCAAAATCCATCGGCATGTCCAACATTGCGGGCGTCAGGCAGCCGCCGGAGGGACCGCCGATTTGGACGGATTTGAAATCTTCACCCGAGATGCGCCCGTTGTTGTCGATGGTTCCGCCTCCAATGTCGTAGACGATCTCGCGAAGCGTAGCACCAAACGGGACCTCAATCAATCCGGTGTTCGCGACGTGCCCCGTGAGAGCGAACGTTTTGGTACCGGGGGATTTCTCGGTTCCGACGGAATTGTATTTTGCCGCTCCCTCACGTAAAATGAAAGGAACCGAGGCGAGAGTCTCAACATTGTTGATGACGGTGGGTTTTCCATATAACCCACACTGCGCCGGGAACGGTGGCTTCGGCATCGGCATACCGCGTTTTCCCTCGACGGAGGCAATGAGAGCCGTTTCTTCGCCACAGACGAACGCACCCGCGCCCTCCATAATGCGGATTCTGAAGCTGAAGTCGGAACCGAAGAGGTTGTCTCCCAACAAACCATGCTTCTCGGCATCGACGACCGCACGCTTCATTCTCTCGACGGCAAGCGGATACTCGGCACGGACGTAGACGACACCCTCGTCAGCACCGATTGCTCTTCCCGCGATAATCATCCCCTCGAGGACGGCATGAGGATTCCCCTCCATCACGGAGCGATCCATAAACGCGCCGGGGTCGCCCTCGTCGCCATTGCAAATGACGTACTTTTTGTCGTTTTTCGAGGCGAGAGTGAATTTCCACTTCAAACCAGTGGGGAAACCTCCACCACCACGACCGCGCAAACCGGCGTCGATCAATTCTTGGCAAATCTGCTCAGGCTGCATCTCCAAAATCGCTTTTCTTGCGCCGAAATATCCATTTTGAGAGATGTATTCCTCGACATTTTCGGGTTCGATCGTGCAGTTTTTCAGAACGACGCGTGTCTGCTTCTCATAGAAAGCGATTTCGTTTTCTTTCATGCAGTGTTTCTTCGTAGAGGGATCGACATAAGCAAGTCGGTCGATCATTTCGCCATTTTTGAGAGTCAGATTAACGATGTCTGCCGCATCTTCCTTTCGCACCTTGCAATAGAAAATACCCTCAGGCTCAATGCGCATGAGAGGACCCATTTGACAAAACCCCTGGCAGCCACTTTTGGAGAGGTACGTTCCCGCAAACGGGGGGTGGTCCAACTCGGCAACGATTTCGACCTCGACGTCTTCTCCCGCTTTTTTGAGTTCGCTCACCATGGCGTCACGAACGTCCATGGACCCATTTGCGATGCAGCCGGTTCCTCCGCAAATGATGATGCGACGCTTTAGTTGAGAGGTCGCTTTCGTATAGTTCTCCGCAAGCTGCTCGAGCGGTACAAAATTTTGTTCGTTCATTATCAAGCCTCTCCTTTTATTCTAATTCTCTTTTTCTTTTGCAATGATTTCATCAATGAGCGCTTCCGCTTTTTCCGGCGTCGACTGCCCATACACCACATCGTCCAGCACCATGACAGGCGCCAAACCACACGCCCCCAAACAACTCACAAGCTCTAGTGTGAACATGAGATCTTTCGTCGTGTGAACTTCGTCGTTCAGATCCAACTTTTTGTAGAGCATATTGAGAATACCATGCGACTTTTTGACGTGGCAGGCAGTCCCATCGCACAAACGAATGATGTGCTTCCCCTTTGGGTTCAAAGAAAAATGCGCGTAGAAGGTCGCCACCCCATACACATGAGACGCAGGAACGTCGAGCGCCGTCGCAACGTAGCTAATGACGTCCTTCGATAAATACTTGTCCATCTCCTGAATCTGCTGAAGAATCGGGATCAAACGACTCGGATCGTTGTTATTCCTCTCCAAAATTTCGTTGACTGCCTCAAGATGGTGAATCATCTCTTGGGTCTTTTCGTTCGTTTCCTGCATGTTTTCTTACTCTCCAAAACACATAGTCTAAAACAACGCTATCGAACCCCACGCCTCAACGCAAAGTCGACACTCCTTACTGTATATAAATATAACACTTTTGGCGTGTCTGTCAAGAGTTTGAGTATTCTTTTATCGATAATTTCCTCAAAGAATTTTTATTTTCATCGAAAACAGTCTTTATTCCTCCCCGGTGGCGGACGGGGCGCCTGGAACCCAACGCACTTCGTCCTCCGCGCGGAAATTATCGTAGCGCTCCTTCAGCGTTGCGAAATCTGGCGCGCCGCGATGCACCCATAGGCGATATCGAAGGTGTATCGTCTGTTCCGGCTCAAACGACATTCCCTGCACGCCGGGCCAACCCACGGCGCAGATGCCATAAAAGCGCGTGAGCCACGTGGGTGGCCAGCCAAATTCCGGGTCTGCGGGGTGGTCTGCCGGAACGAAGATTGCCGCGCCGGAAGGTGTTGCGCCAAATTTCGCGCTCAAGTCCGCCCACTCTAATGGACAAATGGGCAAGTCCTCCGTCGACTTCCCCAGCGACGTCGTTATCGCGGGGTGCATTCCCGACTTCATGCGGTAGCGAATCGTGAGACCGCCGTAGCTTTTCCCCTCCGCGCCACGCAGCGTGAGTGGCTTCCCTCTCGGCACGATGTATAAGTCCAAATCAATCATGCGCCCGGCTTGCGTTGCGGGCCATGCGTGAATCCACACGCGCTCTGTCGCAACGACTTCTCCCTCTGCACTCCCCGCAGCGTTTCCACCAGAATGGAGTCGCCAGGAGTTTTCGACCCCCAAAACGAGCGCGCCACCGTCTTGCCGATGGAGAAATCTCTCGAAGCGCTGGGAGATATCTTTCGACATCCACAAGTCGTGGTCTTTTCCCTCTCGCGAGACGTGCATCCACGCCCAAAAAACGCCGTGGTGATGAAAGTGGTCTGGTGGAAAATCGTCCGTCAGAATTTCTCCATCCAACCCCCACAACGGATGAATATATGCCGCTCGTTTGTTGCGGAAGTCGCGAATCTCCGGGCGCGTGATCGTTTCGTAGTTGTAGGAAAGAACGTTGCTGCCCGACTCGCAAAAGGTGAGCGTCGCGTCGCCAGCGTTTTTGATCTCGAAAATCGACTCGCTCGTCACCCTTTTGTCTTTGATCAGGCGGAATCGACGCGGCGTTGGATTCTGCCCGGAATTCTGCTCGGTATTTTGCCCGGGATTCTGCACTGTGGCGGGGGGAATGATTGCCACAAGCCGACCTGCGGGGGCGAGGACGACGCCATCCTCCGCGCGAAGAGGAACGCACTCAACGGGGACGCGCATCGGATTTTCGCACCCAAGCTCGAAAAGATAAAAACGCTCCTCCGATTCAAGCGCCACGCCCTCGGGCAACGGCGTCGAAACGCACATCTCCGTCGTCGATTGCGGAACCTCAAGTATCGCTCCAGACGCAGTAGAAACGAGGAAAAAGAGAGACACGACCACACAAAAAGCAAACATAATGAACCCCCTTGACAACGACATAAAAAGCATCAAGAACGGGGGAAGAAAGAGTCCTCCCCCGCGAAATCTCACACGAACGAGACGCGAAGAAAAGAACGACTAGCCTTCCGCGACGGCTGCCTTGAGCGCGTCGACTTTGTCGGTTTTCTCCCACGCGAACTCGTCAAGGTTGCGTCCGAAGTGTCCGCCCGCTGCCGTCTTTTGATAAATAGGGCGACGGAGTTGAAGCGTTTCGATGATTCCTTTCGGCGTCATGGGGAAGACCTTGCGAATCGCCTTCTCAATGGCGCACGGGCAGACTTTCTCCGATCCGTACGTATTCACGTAGACGCTCACGGGTTCCGCCACACCAATCGCATACGCGAGCTGAACTTCGCAATCGTCCGCCAAGCCAGCCGCTACGACGTTTTTGGCGATGTAGCGCGCCATGTACGCAGCGCTTCTGTCGACTTTCGTCGGGTCCTTTCCAGAGAACGCGCCACCGCCGTGCGACGCCCAGCCGCCGTAGGTGTCGACGATAATCTTGCGCCCCGTGAGACCGCAGTCGCCATGAGGTCCGCCGACGACGAAACTGCCCGTGGGATTGATGTGGAAAACGATGTCTCCCTTGTTCAACTCCTCAGGAATGCAGGGCAAAATCACGTTCGGAATGACCCAATCCGCGATTTGCTCTTGCGTGACGCTCGCTCGATGCTGAGTGGAAACGACAACGGTCGTGACCTTGATGGGGGTTTGACGATCGGCAAATTCAACCGTCACTTGGCTTTTCGAGTCGGGGAGAAGCCAATCCACTTCGCCATTTTGACGCGCTTCCGTCAGTCGATTCATGATTCTGTGGGACAATGCGATCGGGAGCGGCATAAGCTCGGGAGTCTGCGTGCAAGCATAACCAAACATCAGACCTTGGTCACCCGCGCCGTCGCGATCGACGCCCATAGCAATGTCGGGGCTTTGGGTGTGGAGATGGACTTCCACCTTGCATGTGTCCCCACAAAACCCAATGTCGTTGCTGGTGTACCCAACTTCATTGATCACTTTTCTGGCAACGGCTTCATAATCGACGTCCGCCTTCGTGGTGATTTCGCCCGCAATGACGCACAAGTCGGTCGTCACCAAGGTTTCGCAGGCGACGCGACTCTGCGGGTCCTGCGAAAAAAGGGCATCCAAAATTCCATCCGAAATATGGTCGGCCAACTTGTCCGGATGCCCCATACTAACGGCTTCGCTCGTAAAAAGAAAACTTTTTTGCGACACAATGGTCTCCTTGAAAAAAGTGGAAAAAAACTACACAACGATACACGGACGCCTATTTGTCACTTCCATCATCTGCACGCATTGGATTTAAGACGCATGTCTCCAGCCCCGTGCGCGTTGAAATCTCACATAGGGTCACAATATTTTCACCCATTATACCAGAAAGTGAGAAAGAATACAAGCCCCAGAGGAGAAAAACGGGAAAAAAAGGTGCCTTCAAAAAAAGTGGACGATCGGGATTCTCTGAAGCCGAGAACGGAGGGCGAAGCCCGTAGTTCCAGACGGGTCGGAGAATCGTTTGGCGCTTGAGTGAGAGGTCTCTCCCCCCAAATTCCCCTTCTCTGAAGGGGTACGCCCGAAGGGCGGGGGGTAGTTGATGTGGGAGACGCGTTCCCCCAGCAGAACACCCCGTCAATTAGGTGGGTGGCCGAGGACGACCACCCTCCGAAGGGGGGAATTGTTCCAGAATTACACAGCGCTCCGTTCTCGGCTCGGGGGGAACCACCAAAAAGTGAGGATCCACGGCGTAAGCCCTCCAACGCTGGGCAAAATTACGAATTGTATTGCAAAATTTTCTAAAAATCCCTACGAAACCCTTGCAAAAAATTTTTTTCGGTGTACAATGGTATTGTTGGTCTTATGGTTGTTTCAACTGGAATTTGAGGAGGATTCAACATGAAAAAGATGGCGTTTTTGTTCGGGATAAACAGATATTCCCCACCGCTTTTGCCGCTTAAATATGCGCGTCAGGATGCGGAGGCGGTGGCGGAGGCGTTGAAGAATAGCTACCAATTTTCTGAGGAGGAAATCGTGCTCGCGA
>JAUNBK010000091.1 GCA_030527105.1 Planctomycetia bacterium | reverse complement strand
CTCAAAATCCGTCGTAAATTTGCGAGACACGAGCGATACAATCGGCACCAATGGCACGAGAGGCACCAACGGCACGAGCGAAAAGCGCGCGCATGGTGCGTCCCCAAAAGAGAATCTCCGAGCGGAATCCGCCACCTTGGCGGGCGAGAAAAACCTGCGTGAAGACGCCATCGTGCGGGCAATTCGTCGAGCGAGGCCTGCGGTCGTGAATATTCGTGGTGAGAAAGTGCTCCAAGCCGCAGCGTACGACGTCAGCGCGTCGCCAGAGTCGCAACACGTGAACGGAATGGGGACTGGCGTCGTCATTGATCCGAGAGGGTATATCGTCACGAACTTCCACGTCGTGGACGGGCTTCGAGAAATCCACGTCGCAACGTTCTCTGGCGCGTCGTACATCGCACAAGTATTGGCGCGTGACAAGGAGACCGACTTGGCGATCATCAAAATAACGCTTGCGCCAGGCGAGACGCTCCAAACGATCTGTGTGGGAAGCTCGGCAGACCTCATGTCGGGCGAAACCGTGATTGCTGTTGGCAACGCCTTCGGGTACGAACACACCGTGACGCGCGGAATCATCAGCGCTCTTCATCGTTCCGTCCAAGTGAGCGACGTGCAATTTTATGAGGATTTGATCCAGACGGACGCGAGCATCAATCCGGGGAATTCGGGCGGTCCGCTCCTCAATATCTATGGCGAGATGATCGGAATCAACGTTGCTGTTCGAGCCGGCGCGCAGGGAATTGGTTTCGCGATACCGGTCGATCGTGCGCTAGAAATCGCCACGCGGATGGTGTCGACGTACATTGCCACCCAAAAATGGCACGGAATCCGCTTCATGTCGGACTCTGAGTCGGGATTTTACGCCGAGAGAACGGGGGCAGCTGAAGTCTCTGCCTCGGGCGAGGACTCCTCCGTCGTATCGATAGGTGGGCGTGGGGCGCTTGTCGAGAGCGTGGAGAAGAATAGCCCCGCCGCCGCCATTGGTTTGCGCCCTGGCGATCGAATTCTCGAGGTGAATCAAAAGAAAATTCGGAATGAACTCGATTTTGCTCGAGAAATTCTGGAGTGCGAGCCGGGAGAGAGCGTTGTTTTGAAGGTGTCACGCAACAATCGCACGGCGTCGGCACGCTTGGCGCTTGGAAAAGTTTCCGCTCCCGCGCAAGTTTCGCGCCGGGGAGGTACGATTCAGGGAGCCGCTTCGTATGTGGGTGCTTCCGTGGCGACGGTTTCGAACGTCCGCGCGTCCGACAGAGGAGCGGAGGAGCGAATTTGGAACGAGTTGGGACTTTTAATGACCCCGATTCCCGCCGTGACGCTCACGTCTCCTGCTGCCAACCGATACAATGGAGGACTGCTGGTGCAGAACGTCCGCGAGGGCAGCCCCGCGCACCAACGCGGCATCCAAAGAGGCGACATACTCTTGGGAATCGTGCGTTGGGAAACGTTGTCCCTCGAGAATGTGGCGTATATTCTCGAGCAGCCGGAGCTTCAAAACGGGAGCGAGGCGAAATTCCTCGTCGCGCGCTCAGGGAAAATCCTCTCTGGAACCCTCGTTATCGATAAGTCCAGAACGAGGGCGCGATGAGCGCGATGAACGAACTGGAGATTGTGGAGCGTCTTTGTCGTTGCTTCCCGACCAACTCTTGCGTGAGGTTGGGACCCGGCGACGACGCTGCTATTTTGGAGACCTCCGTGGGTGCCGAGACTGCCGGGACGAGCCAAATTGTCGTGAGTGTCGATATGCTCACGGAGGGGGTCGATTTTCTCTTAAATCGAATGAACCCCCAAATCATCGCTCGCAAGGCGCTCAACGTGAATTTAAGCGACTTGGCGGCGATGGCTGCCGAGCCGATGGCGTGTGTGATTTCTGTGGCGCTTCCGAGAAATTCGGCATTTCCTCTCGCGGAGGATTTCTCCCTCGACAAACACCGCTCAAGCGACGGGGAGAGATTTATTCTGCCGAAAAACGAGACTCCCGCCCCGCACACGACGGCGGAGCTGATGGAGGCTTTGTCCAAAGGGTTTCGCGAGGCGGCGGAGGAACACAACATCGCGATTGTCGGGGGCGACACGAACATGTGGGATGAGGGACTCGCAATCTCCGTCACGGTTCTTGGGCGCGTCGTGAAAAAGGCGCTCCGTCGCGACTCGGCACAAATCGGCGACGCCATTTGCGTCACGGGCGCTTTGGGTGGGAGCATTTTGCGACGCCAATTCTCCTTCGTGCCGCGCGTTCGGGAGATGCTGCTTCTCAACGACAAGTATGATATTCACGCTGCAATGGACATTAGCGACGGATTGGCGTTGGATATTTCGCGCCTCGTCAAAAGCAGCAGGCTCGGTGCCGTGGTGGATATTGAGGCGGTTCCGATCCATCCCGACGCGGTGGAATTGTCGGCGTTGCGCTGCGACGAATCGTTGGTGTACGATTGGATTCCACAGACTTTCGCGCAGAGAACGCCGATTGAGCACGCGTTGGGAGATGGCGAGGATTTCGAGATTCTCTTCACGACGACGCCCGAGAGTGCGCGCGAAATGCGCCAAAACCCATTTGGCATCCCAATCACGCAAATCGGCAGAATCATCGAGACGCCGGGCATTTTTGCGCAACGAGGCGAGGAGGAATTGTATCCACTCCCGCCGTCGGGCTTCGTCCACGACGCAAAATAGAGCGAAAACTTCGGTATTTTTTGCGGAATCTGACTTTTTTTCCTAAAGTTTTCGTTTTTTCTTCATATTCGTCTATCGAAAAAACGGAGAATCGTTTATACTCTCGCAAGTTTTTGACGAAAATGATCAATACTTCGCGTTAAGATTTCCGGAGTCGCCGTTGGAAGCTATCACACCACGGCTCGCAATGCCTTGCGTAAACCGGGCATTTAAAATACGATTGTTTTGAAACGTGAATTTTTGTGATCCCACACGAAGTTGAGTGTCGCTCGGGCGGAATTTCGATGAGGATCGTGTAGTAGGACATTTCTGCGTAAAGGTTGTGTCATGGAATGGATTATTTGGACGTTGAATATAACGTTTTTAGTCGTGTGGACGTTTGTGGGCACGCTCCTCGTGCGATCTTGAAGTTTGCGAAAACTCAAATTCATTTGAGCGTCAGTATAGAACACTTCGCGTTGGAATTCTTGATTTTTATACCCGTTCTCCTATAAAATTCCCGTTTTACGCAACGCTTTGCGAGCCGTGGTGCGGGAATTTTAAAGCACAATGAGTATATATGCAGCAAATCTTCCTTTTTTTTGCCAAATCTCAAAAAAAAGCCTGTTTTGGTCTTTTATTAATTGCTTTTTTTGGTAAAATAGAGTGCACTAGTGAAACCTTTAGACGCAAGCAGAACGGAATCCAAGCACAATGTCATCTGAACAATCGTTTGATCCAGAATTGGTCGAACAGACAAAACAACAAATTCGCGTCCTCGTGAGCGAAATAACACAATTATCGAAAAGCGACATCACGCCTGAGGAATACTACACACAATTTCTTCAGCGAGTCGTGACGGCAGTCGCCGCCATCGGTGGGGCGGTTTGGCGCGTCGGAGACACAGGCGGTTTGACGCTTCAGTGCCAAGTCAATCTTCGCGAAACGGGTCTCGCTGGCGACAACGACAAAGAGAAATTGATGGAGCACTCCCGACTGCTCTACAAAGGAATGAGGCATCCTGAGGGACTCATCGTCACGCCGTACTCCTCCTCGCAGGAGGAAGAAGGTACCGTGGGCAATCCAACGGGCTGCCTCATTCTCCTCGCGCCCTTGGCGACCGAAGTGGAGACGGTCGGGCTGGTCGAAATCTTCCAACGTCCAGACGTCCCTGCCGCCACGCAAAATGGATACGTTCATTTCATCATGCAGATGTGCGAGTTGGCGGTCGAATTCATTCGCACGCACCAACTCAAACATTTTGCCGATCGACAACTTTTGTGGAATCGTGTCGAGGAGTACACGCGCACCATTCATGAAACGCTCGACCCACGCGCGACCGCTTTCACGATTGCCAACGAAGGTCGGCGGCTCATCGGGTGCGACCGCGTGAGCGTTGCGATTCGCTATGGTTCGAAGTGTCGCGTTGTTGCCGTGAGTGGGCAGGATGTTTTCGATAAAAGATCCAACGTCATTCGACTTCTCAATCGTCTCGCCACGGCAGTCGTTTCCGTGGAGGAGCCTCTCTGGTATACGGGCGACACCTCCAATCTCGCGCCGCAGGTCGAGAAGATTATTGATGAATATGTGGACGAATCGCATAGCAAAGCCGTAATCGTTATTCCGATTATTGAGCCGATGCGCGAGGAGGACAAGGAAGATTTCAAGAAACGGCAGGACAAAAAGCGCAAGCCGATTGGTGCGATTATTGTCGAGCAAATTGAGAATAGCGCAATCCAAACAACGCTCCGGCAGCGGGTCGATGTGGTCGTGAAACACGCGTGCGTCGCGCTGTCGAACTCGCTTGAACACAACAGTTTGTTTCTCATGCCGGTTTGGCGCGCGATCGGTCGTTGGTCGTGGGTCGTGAAAGCGCGCACGCTCCCGAAAACGATTTTGGTGGGAATCGTCCTTATCACGCTTCTTGCACTCCTTTTCGTTTTCCCCTACAAATTTGAGGTGGAAGCGGAGGGAAAATTGACCCCGGTTTCGAAGTGCCAAGTCTTCGCGAACGTGGATGGCGACGTGCACGAAGTCCTCGTGCGCCACGGAGATTTGGTGAAGGGACCTCGCTATCCAAGCTGGATAAAATACGAGAAGGGGCTCCCGGTTCCGTACGCGATGGTGGAAGGAAAACTAACTCACTTCGACCTCGAGAAGTATTTGGAGCAGCCCGGCACGCCGCTCGTGAGGCTTCGAAACGTCGATTTAGACACCGCGCTCGTCAAACTGCGGGGCGATATCGATCGCACCCGGCAAGAGTTGAACGCCGTCTCGAGATTGCTCTCGCGTGAGAAAACCCTTACGGTGGAGGATCGTCTTCGCCAGCAAGGGAGGCAATCCGAGCTACAAGGGCAGCTGGCGGCTTTCGAGGCGGAACTCGCTTTGGTTTTGAAGAAACAGAGCTATCTTGTCGTCACAAGTCCCTGCGGCGGGCAGATTATCACGTTCGATGTGCGAGAAAAGTTGATGAATCGCCCCGTCCAAAGAGGGCAGGCGCTCATGGAGGTCGCGAATACCGATGGAGATTGGGAGGTCGAACTTTATGTCCCCGAAAAGCGCATCGGGCTGATTCGAGAGGCGACGCTTCAATTTCAAGAGGAGCACCCCGAGGGACTCCCCGTGACGTACATTCTCGCCTCGCATCCCGACCAGAAGTTGAAGGGAACGATCAAGGAAATCCACAAAACCGCTGAAGTCCGCGGCGAGAGGGGAAACACCGTCCTCATCAAGGTCAAAATCGACAAGGAGTCCCTCATTGCGGACGCGAAAAAGGGGGAGGAAATCAAACTCAACATCGGCGCGGGCGTCACGGGAAAAATATATTGTGGCAAGAGACCGATTGGGTACGTTTGGTTCCACGACCTCATTGCGTTTGTTCAGCAGAAAATTTTGTTCCGTTGGTTTTGAGAGATTTGAATCGTGCCATAAGTATCGAAAACCTTTAATTTTTGCAGCACTTCGCGTTGAAATTTCACATAAAACGATAATAGACTCATGATGAAAAAAATTGCATTGTCCTTGTTGATTCTCCTTCTGCTGGCTTTGGTGGGTGTGGGCATTTGGTACGCACGCGAAGAGGGGTTCTCGTTGAAAAATAGCGCTGCGGCTCTCTCTCCAGGAGAGGATGCGGCGTCGGGAGAAATCGCGTCCGGGGACGACTCCAACGCCGGGAGCGATTCCTCAATTTCCACATTCGTTGCGCACCCGGACTCTGGATCGGACTCTGAATTGGACTCCGGATCGGATTCGGACTCCGCCGCGTCATTCACTCAAAACGTGGGCGCTGGCGCCGCAGGAGACACCATTGGGGACGATCTGCCCGAGTTGGACGAATTGCCACCCGCGTTGCACAGCCAGCCGACGCTGCACGAAACGGGAGGCGAAATCTCCTCGGACACTTCCGACGGACTTTCGACCCCGCCAACATTATCGGCATACCCCCCGTTTTCTCCTTCCGCCACCCAGAGTTCTGCGCCACATCCCGCGCCGAATTCCGCGCCAGCCTCTGCGCTTATGCCGCAGCCCGTCCCAACTTCTGCCGATTCTGCGGGATCGAACTCCAACGGAGAGGGATATATCACGGTGATTGATGAGGTGGAAGTCCCTGCGGAGGAGAGCGGCGTCCTCGTCTCACTCCCCATCAAAGAGGGTGATGCGGTTCAAAAAGGTATGGAGCTTGCTCGAATCGACGATGCGCAAGTGCAAATGGCGGTTCGCGTCGCGCAGGCGAAGTTGGATTCTGCGGAAAAACAGGCGGAAAACGACGTGAATATTCGTTACGCAAAAGCGGCAACCGACGTGGCGGCTCAAGAAATCGTCCAAGCGCGCACCGCAAACGAAAGAACGCCAAACACCGTAACGCTCGCGGAATTGCGACGCCTCCAACTCGCGCACAAGCAGGCGACACTCCAAATCGAACAGGCGGAACACGATTTTATCGTAGCAAAATTCTCCGTCCAAGTTCAGGAGGCGGAGTTGGACGCCGCGAAATTGAACGTCCAGAAGAAAATCATTTGCGCTCCCATCGACGGCGTGGTGGTTGAGCGCTTTCGTCAGGCGGGCGAGTGGGTGAAACCGGGCGATCCGCTCCTCAAAATCATGAATTTGGAGAAAGTTCGCATCAAATTTGTCGTGAGTGCGTCCGTCCCGCAAAGTCAGCTTATGGGTCAGGAGGTGGTCGTTTCCGCGCCGGGGCACTCGTCCGAAACTTTCCGTGGCATCGTCACGTTTATTGATCCAAACATCGACCAGGGAATGAACTATCAAGTTTGGGCGGAAATTCAAAATCGTCAACAAGATGGTTTTTGGATTCTGAAGCCCGGGATGGCGGCACGGGCGGAGTTAAAATCGACAAAATAGCCGATTCGGCGGACGCGCAGCGAAAATTCACGCTGCGCCGCAAAAAACCAAACTCAGAAGGACGTTTGATCGCATATGGCAACCTTATCCGATAGTCTTGTTTCAAGCAGCGCGCGGAAACTCCCCATTCGGGTGCGTCCCGATCTCTCTGCCAAGAAACAAAAATATCTCGGCAAGACCTACTGGATCGTGAAAGACCCCGTCGGGCTAAAATACTACCGCTTCCAAGAAGAGGAGTACGCCATCCTCCAAATGCTCGATGGGCACCTTTCTCTAGACGAAATACGGGATAAATTTCAAAAAGATTTTCCACCCCAAAAAATCACACTGGAGGAATTGTCCCAATTTATGGGGACGTTGCACCAAAGTGGATTAATTCTCACGGGCGTGCACGACCAGGGCTACCAACTTTATGAGCGTGCGATCAAGCGTCGGCGCAAGGAAGTCCTCGGCGCGATGACGAATATTTTGTGTATTCGTTTCAAAGGTTTCGACCCAGAACGCCTCCTCAACGCGATGTATCCGTGGTTCGCGTGGGTGTTTCATCCCGCGACGGTTTTTCTCTCGGTCGTGATGATGATCGCCGCGCTTTTGTTGGTGCTCACGCAATTCGACACGTTTTACTCCAAACTCCCGGCATTCAATCAATTTTTCACACCCGAAAATGGACTTTGGCTCGCGGCAGTACTCGGCATGACCAAAGTTATACACGAATTCGGACACGGTCTCACGTGCAAACACTTCGGCGGCGAGTGCCACGAAATGGGGGTTATGATTCTCGTTCTCACTCCGTGTTTGTATTGCAACGTCTCGGACTCCTGGATGCTTCCGAGCAAATGGCGCCGTGCGGCAATTGGTTTCGCGGGAATCTACGTCGAGGTGTGGCTCGCCGCTTTCGCCACCTTCGTCTGGTGGTACTCGACACCCGGCTTGCTCAATAATATTTGTTTGAATATCATGTTCATCTCCTCCGTGAGCACGATTATTTTCAACGCCAACCCGCTCTTGCGCTATGATGGATATTATGTGCTCTCGGACATTATGGAGATTCCAAACATGCGCCAGAAGGCGACGTCCATTTTGAGTCGCAAGGCCGGAGAGTGGTTTTTGGGGCTTGAGTATCCGAACGATCCGTTTTTGCCGCAGAAAAATCAATTACTATTTGCGCTTTATGCGGTCGCGGCGGCGTGCTATCGGTGGGTCGTCACGCTCTCCATCACCCTTTTTCTCCTCCAGGTATTCAAACCCTACGGACTTCAAGTCTTGGGGGTGGCAATCGTCATTATGTCGTTGTACGGGCTGGTCGTCATGCCGCTCTACAAAGTTGCAAAGTTTTTTTACGTTCCGGGACGAATTGAAAAAGTGAAAAAAGTACGTTTTTATTCCTCGTTAGCTGTCGTGTTGGGAATCATTGGATTCGTGTTTTTTGTCCCCGTGCCGTATCGCGTTTTTGTCCCGGTTGAGATCCAATACGACAAGGGGGACACCGTATACGCTGTGATGGGCGGCACTCTCGACGGATTGTGTGTCAAACCGGGAAATTATGTGAAAAAAGGGACCCTCCTTGCCGTGCTCAAAGATGTTGATTTGGACATTCGAATTGCCGAGTTGGAGGCGGAGAAGGATCGAAAGGCTGCCACGCTCGAGACGCAAAGGGTGCTTGCGGCGCACGATCGAACGGCTCGGGACGCCTATCAAGTCGAGCTTAAGACGCTTGAGACCATCACGCGACAATTAGACGCGCTGCGGCAGGATCGCGAGAAACTCCAACTTCGTGCGACGCGTGACGGCGTGGTCGTCCCGGCGCAATTGCGCGAAAATCAGAGCGACAACGAGCAAGGTTTTCTCCCTTTCTGGTCCGGCACGCCGTTTGACGCGGACAATCGTCACGCTTTTCTCAAGGAGGGGGACGAGTTTTGTCTCATTGGCGACCCCACTAAAATGAAAGCGACGCTTGTCGTCACGCAGTCGCAAAAAGATTTCGTCAAACTCGGACAGAGAGTCGAAGTGAAACTCAACGAGCTTCCGTTCGAAGTGTTCGAGGGTAAAATTTCGGAAGTCGCGGGGCAGGAACTCAAAGTCGTTTCGCCTCGGCTCTCGAACAAAAACAAAGGGGAGGTCTCCACCAAAACCGAAAAGGACGGCACGGAAAAACCCCAAGTGACCTCATACAAAGTTGACGTTCCGCTCGACAACTCCGATGGGAAACTCCAAATCGGACTCACGGGCGAGGCGAAAATCCATGCCGACCCACAAACCCTCGCAAAAAGGGCGTGGAGACTCATCATCGAGACTTTTAAATTTTAGAACCCGTATTCAGCGAGTACAGGTTCGACCAACAAACAGCAGAAACGGTCTGCTGAAAATTTGTTAAGCAGTTGAAATTTCAACTTGCAGTCCTCATTATATAGCAACAAAATGGGTTGTCAAGGGGAAATGTGGGGGGATTTTTGACGATTTTAAGCCAAAATTGTCTGGGAACCCGAGTCGGTGACGTCGAAGCAACGTGTGCAAGTGCGAAATGAAAAACATGTTTTCCGCATGGGACGTTTTATACTCGTTCTCATTTGAATTTCCGTTTTGTGCGGTTCTTATGCAGGCATTTTCAGGGAAGCAAAAATGCCAGTGAAGCGGAATTTTATAGTGCATCGGGTAATATAATGCTTCTCGTTGAAATTTTCGGTTCCGTCCGCCGTTGGAGCTACGCACCACGGCTCGCAAAACGTCGCATAAAACGGGGATTTTAAAGGAGACCGAGTATATAATACTTCTCGTTGAAATTTCCGGTGTCTTCCTCCGTTGGAGCTACGCACCACAGCTCGCAAAGCGTCGCATAAAACGGGAATTTTAAAGGAGAACGAGTATATTCGCGTCGCGTTTGGGAAACGAAAGGTTGTTTTTATGGAATTATTTCGAAAGATATTCCTCTTTCTTTTGGTCTTTACACCCCCGGAAGCGCAGGCGCAGGGACTGCCCGACGCGGAGTGGAACGCGCGTTTCGAGCGATCCGAAGGCTGGCTCGGCGCGGACGGCGTCTACTCTATTCGTTTGACTAAACTCACCTCCGACACTCGCTCGCCCAACGTTGCCTTCCTCTTTAGCGACACGATTTGGGGCACGACGCGCGAAAATGGGCACTTTTTCGACAAAATCTCCATGACAAACCACTCTGCGGCGATTTTCTCGGAAGGAAAACTCCATTTCATCTCTCACCAGGACGACGAGGGGAAGCCCAAAAATTTCCTCCCGGAGCCGATGTGGCTTCAGGATGGGTTGGTGTGGAACGCTCGACTTTTTTTCACGGCGTTTCTTTTTGACGCGCGGACGTGGAGGCCTCGTGACGTTGCGCTCGTGTCCGTGGAGTTGGACTCCGCAGGACACCCGGATTTCGCGCTGCCCCGAGTCGAACGCGCGCCACTCACCCACTCCGAAGAGGGTGCGCAAGTGGTCTTCGGCTGCGCTATTTTGGACGACGCCGACGAAAATTTCATCTATATCTATGGCTATGCCGACCATTTCGCGAGGGGAAGTCGCAAGGATTTGGTCGTGGCGCGAGTCGAGAGGGCGCATTTCGACGATTTCTCCCAGTGGACGTTTTTCGACGGAACCGATTGGCAAAAAGACATTCGAAAAACCTTGCGTCCCGAGGCGGCTCTCGTGCGCAACGTCGCGTCGGAATTCTCCATGAGTCGCGTCCCGAGTGGGACACACGCAGGGGCGCTGCTCTTCGTGTACACTCCCGACGGAATCTCGCGGAAAGTCGCGTTTCGACTTGCCGAGTCCCCCGTCGGTCCCTTTGGAGAAGAGGTCGTTTTCTATCACGCCCCAGAACCCGACACGCTGGGGGAGGGCATCTATTGCTACAACGCGAAAGGGCACCCTGCTCTGTCGCAAGACGACGCGATTCTTGTTTCATACCACGTCAATCGATTTCGCGACATTGCTCATCGCCCGGCAGAATACCGTCCGCGCTTCGTTCGTCTGCGCTACTCGGCACTTGATGCGCCCGCCGCCAGAGAGTGAAAATGGTCAGGGCTGTGTCGAAAAATAAATAATATTAGCGAACGGAGTGAGCGGTACAAAAGTTTTTTGATGGTGACTTTGAGAAAAAACAATTTTCAAAAATGTTTTCTCTCAAGAAATTGGAGGACCGCGACTCAAAACGATTGTGTTTGTAAAATTGACACAACACTACAGCGTGGTTCGACAAGGAAAAACCCAAAAATTCCTCTTTTTTCCGCAAAAAAGACCAAAATTGAGAAAATTCGTCTGGAAATTTTTTTCAAATTCTGCTAGTATGCGAGTGGAAATGTGGATTACACTGCCGAAAGGGAGAGGAAACAGAATGGAATTTGTTCGAACTATATTCGTTGCTTTATTATTCGCCTGCATCACGGTTGGGCTTTTTGTGGGATTGGACACACTGGGCTGGCTACGTCAGACGCCAACGGGCGCGAGCAACACAACTGCGGAGGATACGCCCGCGCCAGCTGGAGCCGTGACGGAGGCAAATCAGAACTCTGCACCATCGAATACGGTCGAGATGCCAGGGAATTCATCAGCCGTCGCTCAATCGGAGGGGCTCCCAACGTTTGAACTTCCGGGTCTCGACGATAATTTACCACCCAACTCGCCGTCCAGTGCGTTTGATGAGACGGAAGCACCCCCGGTTCTTTCGACCGCGCCGATCCCCAGCAACTCGAGTGGGAGTCCTCAGGTCGCCTCAAACGCAGGGTTGGATGATTCGAGCGCCCTGCCGGGTCTGGATCTTCCGGGTTTGGAACTTCCCGCAGAGATTGCGCCGCCAACCGCTGCACCACCCGCGCCCTCGCCATTCGACGCCGCGCCCATAGAGCACCAAGTGAGTACGGACTCCCAAGTCGGCACGCTTCCGACACTTTCGACCGCTCCGCTTCCGTCTCCCGACGAGAGTCTCCCCGGGCTGCCCACTTTGCCATCGTCGAGCGGCATAGAAGAAACGACAGCACTTCCATCGGCGAGTGGGATTTCGAATCAAGGCGTCACGAATCCTCTGCGCGCTGGTGAGTCGCTCCCGGCGCTCCCCGTGGCGAGTGCGCCCTCTGCGGGGTTGGAGGCGAGTGTGCCGGCACAAAACGACAGCGTCTATTCCGTCGCGTCGGCATCCGTTCCGAATAGCAACGCAACCCCGCCACTTCGTTCCTCGGCAGAGGCGGACACCGTTCGGGAATACCTTTTGGCGGCAGAGCAAAAGATTAAAGAGGGGAAGGCGCTGGAGGTGCTCAAATCCCTCAGTCCTTTCTACGGGGACTCGCGATTCACGAGCGCGGAGATGGAGCGTCTCACGGAGTTGCTGGTCAAATCCGCCACGGAAGTGATTTATCTTCCCAAAAGCTACATGGAGCCGCCGTATATTGTCGAGCAGGGAGACACTTTAGAGTCGATCGCGGCACAGTACAATATTCCGACGGAGTTTCTCGCTCGCGTGAATGGTCTCGCGGCGGGGCAGCCACTCACACCCGGAGCAAGCCTGAAGGTTGTGCGTGGTCCGTTCAACGCAGTGATTTATCTCGATCGTTACGAAATGCTCCTCACACTCAACGGCATGTTTGCGGGTCGATTTTGGATTGGCATCGGCGGCGACTTGCAGCGTAAGGACGGCGATTTCTCCTTCCGCCAGAAACTCGCGCCGAAAAACATGCCCGTGACGTCTCAAAATATCGCGTTTGAGTTCGTGAGGAATTTGAATCAAACGGACATGAAGCCTGGAAGTTTTCTCCATCTTCAGCCCGACACGCACGGAATGGGCGTCGGGAGGGAGTCGCCCCACGGGTATATTATCCTCAATCCTTTGGATATCGACAGCCTTGGAGCGCTTTTGGGAAATCGGTCGCTGCTCTTTTTGCGCTGCTCGTCCAACCTCGGCACAGCCTCCGCGCAGCCCCCGGCGCAGGTCGCGACTTCCGCACCCGTTGCAACTCCCGTGGGGTCTGGAGTGAGCGTGCCGACAGGCGCCCCTGCCACCTCGAACGACCTCATGTCGACGACGGGGCTTCCGCCTGTGGGTGAGAGCATGGGGAGCCAAGCGAGTCTCCCAGGGTACGATCCTGGTCCGACGCTGCCGAATCCGGGTGTGCCCGCACCGAGTGTGACGGTTCCGAGTATGCCAAGTTCGAGTGCCCCCCTCGGTCTGCCGCAAGGACTCCCGGACAGTTTGCCGCAAGGGCTTCCTGCCGAGTTGCCGCCTGATGCGTCCTTCGGAGGCTCTTCGAGCGCATTGCCCTCGGAACTTCCGTCGTCTTTTTAGTTGAAACAATCGTTGAAAATTTGTCAATTTCACTCCTGGAGATAACATGTATAATTCGGAAGAATTGAAAGCACTTTTGCTCGAGCGCGCGTTGAAATTTGGAGATTTCACCCTCGCGTCGGGTCGAAAGGCAAAATATTACTGCGACGGAAAGCAAATCACGCTCCATTCTAAAGGCGCGCGGCTCGTTGGCGAGGGTATTTTGGAGATTCTCAAACAAGAGGGCGTCTGCCCCGACGCGGTGGGTGGAATGTCCATTGGTGCGGACCCTATCGTCGCGTCCGTGATTACGATGGCGGATGCGCAAAATCTCGAGCTTAAAGGCTTCCTCGTCCGAAAAGAATCCAAAGGGCACGGCACAAACAAATTCGTGGAGGGTCCTGTTCAAAGTGGCGACTCCGCCGTCATTTTGGAAGATGTCGTCACGACGGGCGGATCTTCGCTCCTCGCGATCGAGAGAGCCGAGGCATTCGGGCTGAAAATCAAAATGGTCGTTGCCATCCTCGATCGAATGGAGGGAGGGCGCGAGGCGTTCGAAAAGGCGGGCTACATCTTCAAAAGTTTATTCACCATTCGCGATTTTGGACTCGAGCCGCCGAAAGAATAAACTTTCAATTCCACTTTTTCAAGGAAACGCTCATGAAATGCGTTAAAAATCGATTTGCGTTTGCGATTTCGTTCGTCCTTCTCTCGGTTGTTGGCTGCACTTCGGTATCGTCATCATCTCGGGAGCCAACCAAGCCGCTCCCGACACACCACGAGAAAGAGACGACGCATATGCGCGAGCAAGTCCGTTCCGCGCGGGAGAAAAACCCCGACGCCAACACGGGCATGTCCATCGTACCGAGTGGGCTATCCTCGGAAGCGCGCGACGTGGAGAAAAGTTTGTACGGTTTGTAATATACAATCGTTCTTTAAAATTTCCATCAGCACCTGTTTTGGTTCCCTTCGCGTCTACTTCGGACGGGAATCAAACCCTCGCATGATCGTTTGCTCCTTTTGGATGTTTTTCTCTGCAAATTTCACAAAGGTCGCGCGCGTATTTTTCGATATACCGGTGCGACCATCGTATTTGCATCGCCCAAGAATCTGGCGTTCGATCCCCAAAAACGATTCTTTTATCACAATTGTGGTGAACAGATGTTGCAATTTACAAAAATTTGGTTATAATAAACAAGGAATCGTTGGAGTTGTGTACCATGACTTCTCGCTTTTATACCCATCGTGTTTTATACTCGGTCTCCTTTAAAATTCCCGTTTTATGCGACGTTTTGCGAGCCGTGGTGCGTAGCTCCAACGGCGGACGGCACCGGAAATTTCAACGAGAAGTATTATAGAATTCCCGTTCTTCGCGACGTGTCGGGAGCCGTGGTGCGCAAAACCAACGGCTCTGCCATGCGTTGTTCTCCGGCGGCGTGGTATGCATCGTCGTTGGAACAGGCGTTGGAGTTCGCCAAAATTTCGGCGGAGGTGACGCACA
>JAUNBK010000090.1 GCA_030527105.1 Planctomycetia bacterium | reverse complement strand
CGGTTGAGACACCGGCTGTCGAAACACCTGCGGTTGAAACTCCAGCACCTGCTGCTGAGCAAACCACTCTGTTGCGTCCAATGGAGCAGATGTTCCTTATGATGCTCGCTGCGCAAGTCGAAGCTCCGGCAGAGACTCAAACTCCCGCGCCTGCGGTGGTTGAAGAGTCCGCGCCCGCGCAAGTCGAAGCTCCAGCAGATGTCCAAACTCCCGCTCCGACGGTGGTTGAGAATTCCGAGGCGGTTTTGCCCGAAATCACGATTCCGTCGGAATCCCCCGTTTCGGCGGACGCGCTCGTGATTCCAGACGCGCTCCCGGCGGACGCTCCTCTTGGATCTGCGCTCCCGACGGACGTAGAGATGCCCGACTACATGGTCAACGTGAGCATTAAATTCAAAGAAGGCGTCACGTCTGAATTCTTGATCGATATTATGGAGAAGTATCTCACCGAGATGCAGATCCAGGGCGAGAATTTGTACGAAATCGCGCCTGCGGATGGTTCCGAGTTGAATCAATACACGAGCCATACCGATTGGACGGTTGGAATCAATGTCGAGCCAGCGAGGGCGAATGAGCTTTTCACGAAGGTGAAAACGGAAGTCGAAGCGACGCCGCTTTTCCCCGCCAGCCAGACGATCGGCTCGAAGGTCGCTAATTCGATGTGCGTTCAGGGTTCGTTCGCGTTGATTTTGAGCCTCCTCGGAATCGTTCTCTACATTTGGATTCGGTTCCAAAAGGTAAGTTTCGGTCTCGCATCGACGTTTGGTCTCGTGCATAACGTGACGATTGCACTCGGTCTCGTTGCTTTGAGTACGTGGACGGCAAGCGCGTTTGGATTCCTTTTGATCGACGACTTCAAAATCAATTTGACGATGTTGGCGGCGTTCCTCACGTTGATCGGCTACTCGCTCAACGACACGATTATCGTGTTCGACCGAATTCGAGAAGTGCGCGGGAAGAATCCCCAACTCACGAAGGAAGCGATCAACAAGAGCCTCAACCTCACGCTGTCTCGAACGATGATGACGTCGATCACCACGTTCATCGTGTCGGTCGCGCTCTACATTTGGGGCGGGCAGACGATCCACAGTTTCGCGTTCGTGATGACGGCGGGTATCATTATCGGTACGTATTCATCCATTTTTATCGCGACCCCGCTTCTCTATTGGATGGTCTCCGGCAAGTCGCTGAGTGGCGATGATGAATAAGAAAGGCGCAATGCCTGCTGACGTTTGAGCGTCGGCAAATAAATAAGACGGAAGGACGCGACAGAATCGTGTTCTTCCGTTTCTTGTTGAAATTTCCAGTTCCGTCCGCCGTCGGAGCTTGTTTTGCGCGAAAGGTTGACATGATCCGTTATCACAAAAACCCGCGTTACAACTATATAACCAAGCGCGAATTACATTACCGTGGCACCATTCCTGACAAGTTGATGTAGGGTGCATTCCCGCCGCCTCAAGAAGCGCCCCAGGAACCCTTCTTTGTAGTAACCGAGGACATCTCTCGGTGTAGATTTTGTTTTGCGGTCTCGTCGCGATCTGTGGCGCACTGCCGTCCGCCGCGAGAGTCGACTCCTTTCATCTTATGCGTACGCAGTTGGATACCCGAAAGAGGAAAGGGTGCCTTCAAACTGCGTGGGTACCCATTTAGGGTGACAACGGTGTTTCGTTTCCCGCACATCTCGTCCAGCCACAGACGGTTGCGAGCGCAGCGAACGTGATAAAAGTTTTTTCAAGAAGAGTTTGAGAGGTTGGTGGATTGCGAGTCAAAACGATTGTATTTGTGAAATGGACATAACACTAACAGCCGAATTTTGCATTTGAGATTCTCTGGACGGAAGGGTGAATCTTGCCACTTCATCCAGAACTACGCTTCGCTCCGTTTTCGGTTCGGGGGAGGAACCTTCAAAATTCAAAGGAGCCCCGTTGTAAACTCTACGCAGGCGCACCAAGGCTGACGGAGCCGGAAATTCCAACGTAAAGTCTTGCAAAATACGGGGCGGAATGTGATTTTTTTCCGAATCGCGGAAATGCCCTTCCGAACGCCTATTCCTCTGTTTGAATAGACGATTCTTTCGCCTCCATCACGCGGTGGAATGCTTCTTTGGGACGATTTTCGCGGTCGAAGAGCAGCGGATGGTCCGTGCGTCCCGGGCAAGGATACATATTCAACCATGAATAACGATCCGTGATGCCCCAGAATGTCACGCTCGTGATGTGGTCTGCGTTGCGACACAGAACCTCGAACACCTGCGCGTATTTTTCCGCGTGGCGCTCTTCGATCTCGGGCGTGTAGTCTTTTCGAGGAGCCGACCCGCTGCGGGCTGCGTCCTGCGCACCATGGTATGGGGGGTAAATCGTAAGATCCAACTCCGTGATTTGAACCTCCAAACCCAACTCGACAAAAGCGTCAATGCTCTTTTGTAGCTCCAGAGGGTCAAAAGTCTCCATATCCCAATGCGCCTGCATTCCCACCCCCGCTACCGGGACGCCCGACGCGAGAAGCTCACGCAGCATTCGGACGGCTTTTTCGCGCTTGGCTGGCGAAATGAGATTATAATCGTTGTAAAACAACTTCACGTTGGGATCGACTTTATGCGCAACTCGAAACGCGTGCGCGATAAAATCTTTTCCACAGACTTCAAACCACGGGCTGCGTGTGCGATATATCTCGTCTCCCTCGTCGGAGAGCGCTTCATTCACGACGTCCCAGCAATAAACGTCGCCACGAAAATGATTCATCACCTTGGAAATATACTCCTCCATGCGCGCGTAGAGAGCGTCTTTGTCCAACGGCGTTCCCTCGTGGTCGACGAAAAACTTGCGCGGCGTTTGGCTATGCCACACCAGGGTGTGCCCGCGGACCTTCATACCATTTGCCTTGGCGAAGCGCACGATTGCGTCGGCAGGAGCGAAATGATAATTCCCATCAGGGCGATACAACGCCTCGGGCTTCATGCAATTTTCGGGCGTGAGGCTATTAAAGTGGCGCGCCACAAATTCCGCATTGAGTCCCTCCAATTGAAAGGGAGAGACGGCGGTTCCGACGTCAAAAAGGGGGGCAAAACGATTTTTTAGCGTTTGGTCTTGCGCCTTTTCTCGCGCCGCTCCCTGAGCCGAATCCTCTGCCGCGCAAAGCGCCCCACTCATGACGACAAATAAACACGAAACGAGAGAGAAACAAAAACGATTCACAAATCTAGTCCTTTCTTGCTACAAAACTATTTCACGTCTTTCAACGCATCGACACACCGCAAAACGAGGCTCCGCACGTCGTCGATCTCCTGCGGATTCGGGAGAAAACGCGAGGTATAACGCCCGCCTGCATGGGGAATATGCACCATGTCGAACGCACGCTGGAGGGTGTTTTTCGCGTTTTGGAGTGCTTTTCTCTGCGCGTCGTTCAAATTCTTCATCGCTTCGACGCGCTCAATTTCGCGCTCGAGACTCTTGAGACTCGCGGCATCTTCCACCCCCTCGCGCGCCTGCTCGAGTCGAATGGAGCTGATGATCTCATTGGCGCCCAACAACTTGTCGGGATAAACGAGATAGCCGTCGCCATTGGGGTATCGCACATAATACTCAACGCCAGGTCGGTCGCTCTGATGAATGAACGAATGCCAACCAAATCGATACGGATCCTGCGTGTACCACGAGACGCCCCAGAATTCGTATGCGTCCGCTCCATATTTTACGCACCAATACGGGAGCAGCCTCTCGGTGGCGCAATAGGGTGTGTCGGTACACATTTGCCCGTCGGTCGTCCACCAAATACGATCGTTTCGCGCTTTAGTCGTTTCGAGTTGCTTCTCGGGGACGATTCCGTAGTGCCCAACGCCCCACACGTTGATGAAGCCGTCCCACTCGGGGATGTGTCGCCACGTGCTTGCGTAGATGGGGATATTGGGATCCACCTCTCGAATCATCGCGCAGCACGCTTTCATCTGATCGATGATGTGCGGCACCCAATAGAACGGCTCGTCGGAAATATAGAGCACAAAACGATCGTCCCACCCCTTCTCCTTCACGTGATTCCAAAAGAGTCGGAGCTTTTCTTGATACACTTTTTTGAATTCTGGTCTTAAAAGGTTTTTGTCGGCGGTCTCGAAAGGATACGTGCCGTTGTAGGGATTTTCGCCCTCATAGGCACGTGGAGGCATCCCCCAGCCAAAAAGATAGAAGTTGCCGGGGACGTACGAGTAGCGCACTTTGAGCTTGCCAAAGTACCACTCGCACGCGGCGTCAAATTCCGCCCAATCTGCCGACCACGTCTGCGTTTCGCGAGAATAGGAGAATTTTGGCGCAATAGGAATCATGTCCGGCGCAAGTCCTTTGCGCGCCATGAATTCGCACAAATTCTTCTTCCAAACATCGACGTCTTGTTCGTTCCAATACTCCAAATGCGTGGTGCGGATGTCGTAAATTGCGCCGCACACTGGCTCGTCGGGCAAAATATCGCGATGAACCTCAAGCCGCAGGGGGAGAATCGTCGCCTGCGTCGAGTTGGTTTGGAGCGAGTTGTTTCGAAGCGAGTGGCACCGAATCTCGCCGACGTACTCGCCAGGCTGCGCGTCGGCAGGGATGTCGAAAATTATCCACAAAGCGCGCGTCTCGTCTTTCCGCAGCGGGAGGAGACCTTGTTGCGCATATTGATAAAGCCGATCCGAATCGCTTTGATAGTCGCGATTTTGCAAATCCTCGATCAACGAGCGCGTGTGCGCATCGAGGGATGCCGCGCGTGTGTTGAGATTCTCGAGATTTCTCGGCTCAAGCGGAATGAGCGGGTCGGACCAATATCCCTTCCACCCGTCTGCGGCACCGCTGCCACCAGGCATTTTGCGCAGCCATGGCGCGGTTCGAACATTGTAATAACTCGTGACGTAGTTCGTCGGAACGTATCCCACCGCATACACTCGATACGGAACGCTCAACGACGCGCTCGAATCGGCACCCTTCAGGCAGACGCGCCCTTCAGAATCGCCAATCGCGAGGAGGTCGTCTTCCGAGGTGCGAAAGGCGATCTGAACGCTTTCTTCCTCATTTCGCGCGGCATGCGCCACAAACGAACGATCATGGTTTTTCTCACGAAACGTCGTGTCGGGCAGGACTTTCACCACGGAAGGGACGAAATACCACCCATAATCGCCACCTTGGAAATTTTGAGGCGAGGCGCTCTCCATCTCAACCAGAAAGACCTCGTCGTACCAAATTTCCGCAGCGTGGTTGGTCGTGAGGTGGATTTGAATGAATTCGGCATCAAGCGGGGCGCGCACGCTCCCACTGAGGAGAGTCCAATCGACGCTCCCGGAGACGTTTTTGCCGATGGTCGTCATGCTGTTCGACGCGGTGTGGCGTTTGTCTTTGTCGAAAAAGTGGATATGCATGGAGAAGGATCCACCCTCGCTCCGCGTCTTCATCCACATGCCACAAAAATAATTTCGCCCCGGTGTGATGGGAATCATTTGTTGAAATCCTTCCCATGCGGCATTTTTCCTTGGCGCAAATTGGATGTGGGCGGAACGCTTTCCAAAAAACTCCAGACGCTCCGCCGCCACCAAATTCATCACGACGCCCTCTTTCGCCCCCGCAATATGCCACCCCAACGGCAGCCCTCGTGCGTCGATTTCTTCAAACCCAGGATTCGCCACGAGATTTCTCGCCGCGAGTTGCGCCGGGAGTTTCTCGAATCGAGCGGAGTCGTTAGATTTTGGGTCGTCGGATTCCGTGCCTGCATCAAAAGCGCGCGCGTTGGTGCTGTCGTGCTGGAGCGAGGTTCCGGGGAATTCATCGTTCGAAAAGAACTCCGCGCGCCTCCGTTGCGCCTCAGCGTAGCGCGACGGCATGTCGAATCCCTCCGCCACGACAAAATGATGAACCGTGTTCGGGAGAAGCTGCGGCTCAATGAAGAGCGAGCCGTTCCATATCGAATAGGGGATGATTTCTCCATTCAGGTCGAAAATCCGGACGCATCTCGGATCGAGCGTCGTGTCGCGCCGAAGCGTCCAGGGTTGGGATATGTCGACGTCCCACCGAAGCGCGCATAAGTCCGTTTGAACATTAATGAGAGCCGATCGACGCTCATTGGAGTCGTTCACGACGCGCACGAACGCAAACCGTGGGAGCCGGGCTTTCCCCTCACTCGTCTTGCCGTTTGGGGCGAAAAACCCTTCCGGGTCGAACGTTGGAGCGCCCCCGGTTGCAACGCGCGAGGGATATCTCACATCGAGAGGGAGGTTTTCGACGGGAGAAACGACGCAGGTTGGCATCTCTTCCGCGTTTGGATCGTGGAGGAGGCGAAAATCAACCGAATCCGCCCACGCGACGCCCGTTCCGCGCAAAACGGTACCGATCGTGACGCGGTCGCACCCCTCGGGAATCTCAAAATCTTGGGACGTCTCCTTCCACTCGAAAGTCCCACCTCCGGCGGAGAGCATTCCGTTCGCGACCATGCCGTTTCGCGCGTTTCCGATATGGATGAACCAGCCTGCGTAGCCATGTACGTTTTCGCCCTTCGTCCACCCGGAGAGGCGATATTTTTGTCCGGGACGCACGGAGATGTCCTTTTGTCTCGCGCCGATCCACGAGAGTTCCGCGCCTTGTTTGACTTCCGTCCGAATGCAAAAATCACCATGATAAGCTCTTTCGCGCACGAGAGAGATTTTGTGCTCCTCGTCCTGCACGTCGAAAGTCCACACGGCGGGGCGAGAATCGTCGTTGCGCTCAAAGCTCCCATTCGAGAATGCACGCACACTCCACCACTCCGGCGGTGGCAACTCCCACGCGCTTGAGTTGTCGAAATAAACGAAAAAGAACCCATCCTCGTCCATGGTCGCAAGCTCAATCGGAACAACGAGCGACATTCCCTCGCGCAACACGCCGGAGTGAAAATAATCTCCCCCCTCATCGAGAATTTCGAAGACATGCTCCTTCCCACTCCCAGCAGCGACGCGAATCTCCTCCGCCCTCGCGCCGACCAGCGGGAGAACGTTAGGGGCGGGCGCGTTGCCAATGCGGAAACGAAATTCCAAAGGAGCGAGCGTCGTCTGCATTCCCTCGGCAGGCGTCTCAATTTGGGCGAGGTGTTCTCGGAGCGCCAGACGCCGTTGCGCGTCGATTTGCACTTCGAATCGGACGCGCTTCTTCCACAGATCATCCTGAGCGGAAGAAAGCCGAGTGTTCCACGGAATTTGGGAGGGCGTCTGTGTGGGTTCTTGTGTGGGCGCAATCTCTAGAGAAAAAAGCTGCGTCGTCCACAAAAGACCTGCGATAAAAAGGCTGGCGATAAAAAATGGTATCTTTCTGTTCATTTTGTTTTTTCACTTATCAATAAATGTTTCGTGTCTCTGTTCGACCGTTATTTTTGAGGATACCCAACCGTTTGTCCCAACATAACTTGGGCGTTGTCGGAGAGATTGAGCGTTTTCTTCAACGCATCCTCGGAAAAACTCGCGCGCACCACGCACGCCAACCCTTTGGAGGCGGCATAGAGATAGACATTTTCCACTGCGCACCCTGCCGTGACGAACGAGAAATGGCGCTTGGCTGGCTCTGCCGTCCCGACATAAATGATGTTGAGCGGCGCGTCGTGAACGTACTCTTGCGTCCCCGCATCCTTGCGAAAATCTCCCTTTGCAACGAGAATGAGCGCATTTTTCGTGGCATCATATTTATACGCACCTTGGGCGAGAATCACATACACTTCCATCTCCTGGCGATTATGCGCGGAAGGAACGGTTCTTTTTCCTTCGCGATTGAATCCCCACGCAGACCAAAGAATGTCCGAGAGGGTTTGCGCGTCGAGAGGCTGATCGGCAAATTCCCTTGCGGAGCCTCTCTCTGAAATCGCGTCCATAACCGGCTTTCCTCCGCTCCTCGTCGGCTCTGGAAGATAAATATCCTCGCCAGACGCACTTTGCCCAACGGCGTTCGACACGCCGCATGTAAGAAAACCAATCGCCAAAATCGTCAAAAACTTTTGCATAATATCCTCTTTGAGCTTAATAAAACATTGGGTTGATGTGGTAAAAAAACGTCGGGACGGTCTCAAAAACCGAAATCGACCTCCTCTTGCTTTTCGTCGAGAACTCGGCAATCCTTCAAACACGCTCTCCCATTGGGCGAGACAAGAAGCGTCACTTCGACCTCCTTAAAAGGAGACGTTATCTCCCCGCTATAAGAGTATCGCAACGATTTGATCGTCTCGTGTTGCAATTCGGCTTTCTCCACGCCGAATCGACGATAATTTCCTTCTTGAATGCCTGCGAGATAAACGACATTCCCCTCCGGGCGCTCAAACGAGATTTGCTCCAGCGTCCAACGAGTCGTCCCCGGCTCCTGCTTGAGTGTGGCGTAGATGTTCCTCCCGCTTCCCGCACGCCGATCGATCCAATTTTTGGGATGATTTATGGTGCGCGGATAAGAGAAATCGTACCTCAGCTTCCCCGAATTACGCCCCGGGAAGACAAAATTGCGCCCGTCCTCGAAATACGCTTCCGTTTTTAGGACAATCTCCACACCATGCTTGCGCGGCAAAAAATAGTCGTACGCAAGCACGCCGAAAAGCACGGCTTGGAGCGCAAGCCCCAGCACGAGGAACGCCGGTACGAGGCGCTTCGAGCAAAAAGGAAACGCCGTGCGAGAAACCTCGAACAACGCGCCAATACTCCATTTGGGAGACGTTTCGTTTCCCAAAGGTTTTCGATTCCTCGTTCGATAGAACCAAAACGAGAGTCCAAAAAGGAGCAGTGCCGAAACCAAAAAGAGCAGAGCGGCTCCTAAAGACCCACCAAAATCCCCAAAAAGATCGCAATATCGGACGAAGATCCAAATGACGAAATAGCCCGCACCGCCGATAAAGGGGAGAAAACGACGGGACGTCATTCCGAGACGGATAAAATAGACGCATAGGCAAAAAATCGCCACGTTCTGAATCGTTGTGAGCGTGATGGGAATCCATGGATTCTGCGCCGTGTTCGTCGATAGGTACGAAAGGTACGAACGACTAACGCTCTCCGCGTCCTGGTACATCCAGATAACTTGTTCTCGCAAAAGTCCCGCCGCCGCGCCATACAAGACGATCAAAAGCGGAAAAGCCAAACGCCGGAACGAGCTGGAGTCGTTTCGAATCTCGCAATCCACGAACCAAAAGAGATAAAACGCTGCCGTGCCGATGAGAGACCATTGCGCCAAAAGTCCGCGACCGTATTTGGGCGTGCTGATTAGGGACCATGCGTCGTAGAAGGAGAAAACGAGGAGTGCCCCACCCATGATGAGCGCTCCGCTTATTCCGAGGACGAGTTTCGTCGCGAGGCTGCGTCCGCCCGTTTGCGAGAAAATATAGAGCGCTCCGCCCGCCGAAATAAGGTAGAACGAAATGCCCTCCGCGCCTCGGATGTTCATGGGGAAGATCAAAAGCCAAACAACCAACACGAGAAGATAGCACGCTCGAACAAGCTCCCGCACGATGTTCCGCCGCTCGAGAAACGACGCACAGATGCACCCAATTAGCGCCATGAGAGGAGCGCTCCATGCCGCATGAGGAATAAAAAGACGATTTTCTCCACACGGAATCAGCATGAAAAGGGACGCGCCGTACTCTTTCACTTCCACAGCGCTCCACACGATAAGCGACACGGCAGCCAGCGCGTGGAGAATCGGCGTTCTCGTTCCGAGAGCGATGAGAAAGACCGAACACGTCCACAAAAAGAACGCCTCTCCTGCTCTCCATGGCACATCAAGCGCCAAGAGGAAAAACACGACAAGGGCGCCGAAAAATAAGCACCCGAGGAACAACGCAACCTCCGCCAAGACGGGGTGATTCTTGCATTTCAACGCTCGCGCACCCACGTACGAGAGCGCACAGCCTCCAAAAATGATACCAAATTGTCCGGCTAATGGGATAATCTCCCAATAATACTGCGCCATCAAAAGCGCCGCAAGCGCGATGAGAACCGCACTCAACGAAAGCAAAATCGTCATTCCAATGCGATACATGAAGTCCGCACTCTCCACCGGTTCGTACTGCGCCAAAATCCGCTCCCGACGCTCCGGCTCAATAATCTTCTCCGCCGTCCAGAAATCGAGTTCCTGCGACAGAAAGCGAAAGAAGATCGTGGAAATTTGTTTTGGAGAATCCATCATCAACCTCGTTTTTTCCCGTTTCCCTTTTTCTCTATGAAAGAACGTCTCCGCCATTATACCCTATCGGGAAGAGCATTTCAAGTGGCACCAGCAAATTTTGAGGCACCCGAAAGAAGAAATTCACGTTGCCAATCCGGCTTGACAAACCCGTGTGTTGTGATATAATGAGGGTCGGTTGTTTTTGTGTCCCTCTTGCGCTGGCACGCGGCGCTCGTTCTTATGGAGCAAAAACGAATTCCACTTGGTTCAGGAGAAAATACATGTCGAACAAAAAAGATTCCGACGGCACGTCTGCCGATACTCGATTTGAGGAACTGGAGCGTCGAACAATCGAGAAGTTCAAGAACGCTTTCGGGCGCGACCCGATTTTTGTCGTGACGGCTCCCGGGCGCGTCAATCTCATTGGAGAGCATACTGATTACAATGATGGTTTCGTTTTTCCCATGGCAATCGACCGAAACGTCATCATTGCGGCGGATTGGGTGCGACACGAAGACCACGTTCCGAGCGATTCCGCCCGCATTTATTCGAGTGCGAAGCGCCAGCCCGCCCTTGTCAAAATCCAAGGAGACGTCCTCCCGGCTCCAAAAGTCGACTGGTCCGAGTACGTCCAAGGCGTGATTGTGGGCTATCTCAAGGAGACGCCCTCCGTGCAAGCGCCGCCGTTTGTCGCGATGATTCACTCCTCCGTGCCGCTCGGAGCCGCCTTGTCGAGCAGCGCTGCGTTGGAGGTCGCGGTCGCAACGCTCATTGAGGCGCTCACGAAAACGTCGCTCGATCCCGTGCGCAAAGCGCTCATCTGCCAAAAAGCAGAGCACGATTTTGCAAAAATGCCTTGTGGAATCATGGACCAATTCATCTCTGCCATGGGGAAAAAGGACTGCCTCATGCTGCTGGACTGCAAAAGTTACGAGACGAAACTCATCCCGTTCACGTCGGACGACCTGAGTATTTTGATCGTGAATTCCCGTGTCAAACACCAACTTTCGGGGAGCGAGTATCCCGAACGACGCGCGAGCTGCTTCGACTCGGCAAATATTCTCGGCGTCCCTTCCCTTCGATTCCTTTCTGCGGAACAGTTGGAGGCGGGGAAGGAAAAACTCACCGAGACACAATATCGTCGTTGTCGACACGTCGTCGGAGAAATCCAGCGGACGGTGGAAGCTGCCGAGGCGATCCAAAATGGCGAGTTCGAGAGACTTGGGCGTCTGATGTATGAGAGTCACGACTCCCTCCGCGATGATTACGAGGTGAGCTGCGTCGAGTTGGACATCTTGGTCGACATTTGTCGCGAGATCGGCGTGGCGGGCGGCGTCTATGGAAGTCGAATGACGGGCGGCGGGTTTGGTGGTTGTACGGTTTCCTTGATCCAAAGCGACAAAAAGGACTCTATCATGGAAACGATCGAGCGCAAGTACCAAGAGAAAACGGGCATCTCCCCCGAGATGTTCGTCACGCGCCCCGCCGAGGGTGCGCGCATCCTACAGCAGGAGGAATAACTCCGTATTTGGTGGGGCTGGGCGCTCCACATCTCCTCTTTTAAACAGTGTGGAAAACATAGTGGGGGTAAAACTTCGTGCCACGAGAAACGATTATTAGACCGGAAGACGACTCGCCAGAGATGGATGTTCCGCTGCGGCTCAACATCCCGGACGGCGCGCTGGATGATGATAGCGCGCTTCGCCCGTCGCGAATCGACGATATGATCGGTCAGCGCGACGTTTATGAGAGAATCCTGATCGCAATCGACGCGACGAAAAAGCGGCGCGAGCCGTTGGGGCACATCTTGTTCGATGGCCCGCCCGGCTTGGGGAAAACAACGTTCGCAACCTGCATTCCGCGCGAGTTGGGAACCAGTTGCCAAATCGCAAGCGGCGCCACGCTCAAAGCCCCGAAGGATTTGATTCCGTATCTCACCAATGCCGAGGAGCGATCCGTCCTCTTCATCGATGAGATTCATCGAATGCAGAAGGCGGTGGAGGAATTTTTGTACCCCGCGATGGAAGATTTCCGCATCGACCTTGTTATTGGTGAGGGGAATGGAGCGCGCACGATCAACATGCAGCTGCGACCTTTCACCGTGATTGGCGCAACGACACGCGCGGGGCTCCTCTCCGCGCCGCTGCGAGACAGATTTCAGATGCGTGAGCATTTGGAATTCTACCCCGTGGACGATTTGGCGGCGATCATCACTCGAAATGCCGCAAAACTCCGCGTCAAAATCGATGAGACCGCTGCGTACGAGATTGCGCGCCGAAGTCGAGGCACTCCCCGAATCGCAAATAATCGACTCCGTTGGGTTCGCGATTATGCCGTCAGTCGCGCGAATGGGGAGGTTTCTCTCCAGGTGGCGCTCAAGGCTATGAGAATGCAGGAGATCGACGCATTGGGTTTGGATCGGCAAGATCGAAAGTATCTCGACGTCATTGCGCGCGTCTTTGGCGGAGGTCCCGTTGGGGTCGAGGCGGTGGCGCACACGATGAATGTCGCGCCAGACACGTTGGTCGATGAAGTCGAACCGTTTCTCCTCCGAAGTGAGCTTATCGTCCGATCTCCACGTGGGCGAAAACTCACCATACTCGCTCTCGAACACCTCGCGGAGACCGAGCGTTTGTTTTCTAAGCCGAGCTGAATAGAAGGTGCAAAAGAAGGAGCCGCAGCAAACTTATGAGTGAAAAAGTCATTCGAATCGGAACGAGAGCGTCCCAATTGGCGCAGTGGCAGGCGACTTGGTGCGCCAATCGGTTGGAGTCGTGCGGAATCCCCGTCGAGGTGGTGCTCATATCCACCTCGGGAGACAAAATCGCCCCCGACCTGCGGACGTTGCTCCCCGCCGCCAACGTCACGCAGGGGATTTTCACAAAAGAGATCCAGAACGCGCTTTTAGACGGGCGCGTCGATTTGGCTGTCCATAGTTTGAAGGATCTTCCGACCGATTCCCCCACGGGGTTGCGCTTCGTCGCGAGTCCCGAGCGTGGCTGCGTCGAGGATGTTCTTGTGCTCAGGAAGGATTTCGGCGCTGGAGTTCAGTCGCTCCGCGATTTGCCGAACGGAACGATTATAGGGACAAGCAGCCTCCGACGTCGCGCGCAGACGATGGCGCTTGCGAAGAGATTCGAGAAGTCGTGGGAGCTGCGCGGGATTCGGGGCAATTTGAACACGCGCCTCGCAAAGTTGGACTCGGGAGAGTACGACGCCTTAATCCTCGCTCGCGCTGGCGTCGAGAGATTGGGGTGGAACGAGAGAATTTCGTTGCTACTCCCGCTCGAGGATATTTTGCCCGCCGTGGGACAGGGGGCGATCGCGTTGGAGACACGGGAGGACGACGCCGAGACGATTGCCTGTCTCAAACGCTCCTTGAATTGCGACAAAACCTTCCGATGCGTTCAGGCAGAGCGCGATATGCTCCGCGCCCTTCAAGGAGGCTGCTCGGCTCCCATCGGGGCACTCTGCACCTACAGCGACGGACTTTTCACGCTCTGGGGGAGGGTTGCGGCTGTCGACGGGCGAGTCATTCTCGATAAAACGCGACGCGACGCGGACACTTCCAGCTTGGGGAAAATCCTTGCCGAGGAGCTTTTGAGGGACGGCGCGCAAGACCTCATCCGCGAGGCGCGCGACTCCGCCGGGGAGTGGAGCGCCTCCGTTTAAGTCCCCATCCTATGGTGTGGCTCAGGAGCAAACATCTCCAAAACGTCCCTCTGTCAAAATGTCGAATTCCTGTAGAATGTCGCCAAAGTCTCGTTCATGATGGCGAAGATGGTCGTGCCGTGCTCTTTCGCGGCGCGTTCGCAATCGTCGAACTCGGGTGAAATTTGGACGTCTTCCTCGCCTAAAGATCCTATCTTGACGCGGATTTGCCCGAAGCGCGTCGCGATCGTTTCGAAACGTCGATGAAGTTCGTGTCGAAGGACGCTCTTCTCTCGAACGCCGAAGGCGCCGCTATGGCGTAGGATCGCTTCGAGAACCGCCTGGCGCGACGCAGAGTCCACAAGGGCGCTCAATTGGACGGCAGGTCGCTGCTTCTTCATGCAGATCGGCGTGAACCAAACGTCTCGCGCTCCTGCCTCAAAAATCGCGTTCATCGCAAACGACAACTTCTCGCCCGGCACATCGTCGATGTTGCACGAAAACTCGTGGAGCGTTTGGCTCAGCGTCCGCGTTTCGGGAGTGTCCGCCGCGTCGGGCGTCTCGCAAAGAAAGACGCGCAGCACATTCGGTCGGGAGCGCATTTCGCGATGTCCGAAGGAGTGAAAGGTCGTCGTAATTTCCGCGCTCGAGGGGAGTGCGACCTTCGGCCAGACCGCAAAAAGGGCGGCAGCCGTGGGCGTCAGCATCTCGCATGGTTCGTTCTCGTCCGAAATCGGGAGGCGAAAACGCTTGAGCAGCTCCGCCGTCGCGGGTGCCGGGACGGGATACACCCCATGCGCACATCGAACCGTTCCGCTCCCCGTTGGAAGGGGGGAGAGCGCGATGCCGTCCAGCCCCAAAAGCGTGTACCCAAGGCACGCGCCGACGATATCGACGAGCGAGTCCACCGCGCCCACTTCGTGGAAGTGCACGTCCTCCGCCGCCACGCCGTGGATTTTCCCCTCCGCCTCCGCAAGCGCCTCAAAAACCCGAATCGACAAGGTTTTCGCCTCTTCTGGAAGCTGGCTATTTTGAATCATCTCTCGAATCTGCCGAAACGAACGAT
>JAUNBK010000198.1 GCA_030527105.1 Planctomycetia bacterium | reverse complement strand
TGTGATAGGCTCCATCATTAACACTGCCTCCCCAAAAACCATTTTTGCTTTTCAACACTCTGGTATCCCTCGACCAACGACATGTCAAAATAGAGATTCATCCTCGTTTTCCTCGATACAAGCCGTTAAAATATCGCAATATTCACGCAATCGGATTTGATCTTCACGAGAAAAACCACCTTTTGTGTATCCTGTAAAACTCGCAGTATCAGAAACTGGATCATAGGGCGGATCAAGATAAACAAAGGTGCCCCTCGGAAGCGTTTCCAATACTTGTGCATAATCCACTGATGACAAATGAACTGTTGCAGTATTTATACTCGTTCTCCTTTAAAATTCCCGTTTTACGCGACGCTTTGCGAGCCGTGGTGCGTAGCTCCAACGGCGGACGGCACTGGAAATTTCAACGAGAAGTATTATAAAATCAAAAATCCCCAGGTTAGTGCCGTGGGCGTGTGGTGGTTCGAGCCAGAGGAACGGTGCTCTTTTCTATCACCAGCCGAGTGCTTCTCTTGCCTTGGCGAGGTACAGAATTCCGTCAACCTCTTCAGCCTGCCGAATGGTGCTTTCCATCGACCATTTCGGTTGCTCGGCAAATCGCACCTCGGCGTTGTCGTCCATTTCTTCCAAAAGTTCGCGCAATTCCTTCACTTTCATCGTTTTTTCTCCTTGTTTTTGTGGGTTTGTTTGAGGTCGTTTTGTTCCCCAATTCTATGATACATTACACCAAAGACCGAAAAGATAGTAATGGGGAACCTGTGCATTTGAGTAAAAAAGAGGAAAATAAACTCAAATAAGATAAAATTATAAGTTCTAAATGGGGGAAACAGGAACCCTCCCTCGCATCCGTAATCGACCAAAAAGTAGTAGAAAAAAGCGGCTCCTGCGGTGTGTTTCGGATGGTTCTCGGCGACCGTCTGGAAGCTGGGAAATGCGGCTTCGTTCCCGAGCGTGAAGGTGGGGTTTTCGGAAAGTGCGCCGAGGTTGAAAACGTGGAATTCCTCGGGAATCGTATTTTCATAAGTGCTGGGTTCTTCAAGCGTTACGCCACCGAATCGTCGCATGTCGGTTCCAGCCCGCAGGAGGAGAATCACGTTTCCGTTCGCGGCTCGGTGCGGGTAAAAAAGCGGCGTGAAGTCGTAATCGGTGGACTTTCTCGAAACCGTCACGTCGTAATCGTCACCGTCCCAATCGTGGGTGTCTGGAATAAGTACATATTCGTTCTTTGTACCGTAAAAATGGGGAGAAAACGAAAGTCCGAAGTCGAACCTCAGCCGGGGATTCACGGCGTATTCGTCGTAATTTCCAGACCGCCAAACGCTGGCGGTGAAAGATTTTAGCGAGCCGGGTTTTCGGTCGCTCCCCTGGAAAGTTCCGCCCCGGAGGTGACGCGACCGACGAACGTGTAGGTAAAATACATGTGGGTGCGGTAAGTCTCAAGTGTGCCTGACTTTACGACCCGAAGCCAACGCTCCATCGTCTCTCGGTTTTGGGTGTGCTCCGTTTCCTGCGAAGTCTCCCCGCTCAGGTACGGGTTGTAATCGATGCCCGCCTAGCACCTTTCCGCAGGAATGAAAGCCGGGACGCAAATTGTCATTAAATTCAGGGCGTTTCGGGAGGATTTCAGAAAGTTTCCGTACGCCGTCGCGGGGCTACCGGCTTGCGGTAAGTTGTTGTGACTCTTTCAAAAAATTTTTTTACAAGGACTCTTGACACGAATTCTGATTTGCGGTACAAAGAGAAAGGAAATTTTTGTGAGGTGCAACAATGGTCGATTTTACTTTTATTGACCTGTTTGCCGGTATTGGCGGAATACGTTTGGGGTTTGATGCCATTGGGGGGCGTTGTTATTTACCAGCGAATGGAATGAATGGTCCAAAAAAACATATACTACTTCTCCAATAAAATTCCCGCAAAAGTCACACTGACTTTTCGACGATGAAACCAGTATACCACACTTTACGAATGGAGTCAAGGCTGGAAGATGGAAAGTTATCGATTATCGGAATGAAATTGAACGAATTGCGCCACGCGCACAAAAAAGCGAAGGAAAAATGGCTGGCAGACAGAATCAAAGCCGTTTTTCTGGTCGGGAGCGGCAGGTCTGTCGGCGACGTGGCGGAATCAGATGATGTTGATGCCTTAAAACAAAGGCTGTATCGTGGTCGCGTAGCGCGTCTGACTTCGGTACAGAAAGAGGGTTTCGACTTGGCTGGACGAAAATCTGTGCCTGAAAGTGGGCGAAATTTTGCAATATTTGAGAAAAATGTACAGTGCTTTCCTCTCTCGCTCGCGCATATGTAGATTGTTGCGCGAACTCGGCTTCGTGTACAAAAAGCCAAAACATGTGCTGGCATATCGTCAACTCCGGGAAAACGCGAGCGAAAACGAGGTTTTTTACTTCGGCGATGGCTGCCATCCGCGACACAATAGCCTCCCGGCATACGGCTGGATTCGTCTAGCGCTAGCGGACGAACGAGGTAAAATATAACGATTAACGTTTTGGAGCTTATTTTGTCGAATAATATTAAAAAGTTCGAAGAAAGGAGATTCCGAAATGCGCAAAATGAGCA
>JAUNBK010000012.1:52697-64134 GCA_030527105.1 Planctomycetia bacterium | reverse complement strand
CCTTATTTCTGGCATTCAGAAGAATCGCTTTTATATCCTTATAAAAATTTTCATTTATCATGCCGCCTCCTATTATTTAATTTTCGCCAAAACGTCCTTGAATAAATCATAATTCTTCTTCACGCCATCGTCAAGGTCGATGGCAATAAACTGGTTGGCGAGGTGATGGATTTTTTCTTCGTACTTGCGGATTTCATCACTCTGGTCACGAAGTTTGGAAAGTTGCCTGTTCAGACGCACACGCTCGGCGGTGGTGGCATCGGCAATGCGGTTCTCCAAATCGGTAATCGCAGTGCGGTAACGACTCTGCTGCTCGTGAACATAATCCGTTCGTATTCGAGCGATGGTGTCCGGCTGGTAACGGTGCATATACATCAGTGCCTTAAAACCGTTCTTTTTGCCAGAATCAAAGAGCCAGTAAATCGGGCGTTTCTGGTAGGTTTTGCAATGGTCGCCAAAAAAGTCGTTCAGGAAATAATTCCGAATGATCTCTCTGGAAGAACCTTTACCACCCAGTGTGTCTGCGATGAACTGGAGATTGGCTTCCAAGCTCTCCTCGCCATAAACCACTTTCACGAACTCAACCAATCGACCGACGATATCATCCTCAAAGTATTCATCGTCACAGATGGGAATGATGTTGTCTTTGTCTGCCGGGAAAGTCCGGTATTTTGAGGCCTCCCACTCACCGCCTGCATACGCAAGCCCGTCAACGTCAAGGGAATAGCGCCCGAACATGCAACCAACCGCATAGGAGATCAGGCTGCGGATGTCCCGGTCAAGATCAGCCCGGCGGACGGTAACGTCCTTATCTTCTACTTCCGGTGTAAGCTCATCCTGCAAGCCGTAAATGTCAATAAAAATGCGGTTCAACTCTTCCTCATTAGCTTTCAACTGCTTAAAACGTTCGTCACATTCAGCTTGCCAGAGCATAAAGCACCGTTCCAGTGGACAACGGGCTTTCGAATGATCGCCATATATATGATCTGCGGTTACGTCACACAAGTCCTTATTCCACTTTACAAGCGGATGACGCTGGAAGTCCCACGAGGTTTCAAAGGAGTCCCAATCCAATCGAGATAAAGCCACATTACCTCTTGATAGACTAATAACATGGGGCTTCACTCTATCAATAAATAACAGAGGAAGATTTGCCCCCACTCCTGACGATAGATTAATCGTTGGATTAATTATATAAGATGCTGCTTTTATTACACATGAATTGAGTTCTGCCAAAGCATAAAGTGATTTTTCTTCTGAATCAAACATAGCGGTAGGACCAGCGTCCCCCATAACATGATACTCATCATCAATATAGCGAAAACTTGTTTTTCCAGTGGTAATTAAGCTCCATGTTACACATTTCTTGAAATAGAATGTATCATTTATATTCCCGGAGCCTGAATATTCTTTGATACCGAAACCATTTTCGCCCCAATTCACAACATATTCATTATTTCCATACCACTTTCGGTAAGAACCACCTTTGTTGTAAGGCTTAAAGTCATGTAAGAATTTTTCGCGTGATATTTCAAACCAGTATTTAAGCCAGATGTCATTATTTCCGGTAAACATCCCTTTTCTTGTTGTTCCATAGGTCTGTACTGTACCAAGGGAAAAAGTATTAACCATAGGAATGCTTACCCAATACGCAATCGGCGCCCCGGGGATTTTTGAGAAGTTGTCCTGTGGGGATTCAAAACGATTTTCGCCTGCAAGGAACATATCCTCCTTGCCCTGCTGCGTAATCGGCTCAACCAAACGGCAATAAACACCTTTGTATCCGTTGATACGTCCGTTTTTTATCACAAAACTGGTTGTCTGCACGACCTCGCCGCCGATTTCCTCAAACGCTCTTGCTCCTAAATGAGCCATATTCACCGTATCTTTTTGTAGCAACTTTGCACGCAATTTTTCATAGCTTGAAAGAAACATCCAAGCATGTTGTGTAACCATAGCCTGATAACGATTTGCGACTGTCATTTGTCCGCAATGTTCCATAAACACCGCAAACAAATCACTCTTGCTATCTGGGTAATGCTTTTTCACAAAATCCGACAACTTTGCGTTCATGCCGCTACTTCCCATATATGGCGGATTGGTCACAACTACATCATATTTTTTGGCCATGACCTCTGCCACTTGAATCAAGGGCAGAATGCTATTCAGTACGATTTCTCGGAAAATGCTTGTATCCTCGCGTACTTCATCCACTCTTGCATAAAGTGCAGCAAAGTCAACCGGAGAGATGTTCAAGATCGAGCCGTATTCCTTTGCGTCGCGTAGTTCTTCTACCAGTGTACCGAAATCCTTTTCGAGCTTTGGGTCATTGTTGGTGAAGTATTCCACCGTTGCGCCGTCCAGCCTATTGCTTTCCACAATAGCGTAAATATGAGGCTGAATACCGCGAGAGAAAATGCGTCGGTCATACTGCCGTGCCTTCATCATCACGGCAAAATATGCCAACTGCGCTGCCCGATCATCAATATCCAAACCATACAGATTATGCTCAATGATACTTTGAACAGACTCCCGGGTGGAATAGCCATAAGCCGCATAAATTTTCATCAAGGTATCGAACAAATAGGAGAGAATGTGACCACTGCCCATACAGGGGTCGATACACTTGATATCTTCCGGTTTCAAACTGGCATATTCTTTTCTGATTTCATCAAGTTGCTTCTGAACATCTGGTTCTTGTTCCGCTTCGTCCAGATAATACTTCCACTCGGATTTCAGACTGTCGTTTGGATGTCCCTCCAGCCATAAACGACCGAGAGAGTTCTCAACCATATAGCGGACGATCCAGTCTGGCGTAAACAACTGTGTTGCTGCCGGGATGTTTTCTTTTGTGATTTTGACATTCTTTTTGAGCGCAGCAAACACATCGTCCTTTTTCTCAGAGTTGTAATATTGATACAGCCAACCGATAATCTGCACAGCATCTTTCCAATCATCTTCTGGAATCAGCTCTATCATTTGCTGAATCACGCTGTCTTCACGCAGAAGATTATCTGGAAGCAGAAGCTCGGTATAATCCTCAATCTTCTGGAACATTCCCGGAAGAATGGTATTAAGAGCATTGCACTGAGTAATCAGAAGATACTTATACAGTTCATCTGTCTTGTTGGCTTCTTTCAAGTCATAGACCTTTTCCATATCCAAACCATCCATCTCCAAGTGAATGGCTTCAGCAATAATCTGCGGCTTGAAATTATTCTCCTCGTCTGTAAACACACGCACATGGCTCGGCAAATAGCCGTTTACTTCCATGAAGCGCAGCGCAGAGAAGCGGTTGAACCAAGTGTAGGCGACTTCCTCCATGACCTGCTCGTAACCTTGCGCCTTAATTCGATCAATCAAAGCCTTGCGCTGCTTGCGCTCCGTTTCCGTCAGAAGCGTGCCGTGGACGTTTTCTGCACTCACATCGCCACAATCCTCCGCAGTAATGCCGTACAGCAACGCTTTCTGGCAGACGCGGGCAATCCATTCCTTCCGTGCCCAGACGGCATATTTTTTTATCGCATTTTTATCCATAACTCTCTTCCTCAGTTGATTCTAATTCCGTCGCAGCCCTTAAGCAGCGCTTTCAGGTTGGCTCTCACTCTTTCCACGTAGGCATCCACATCCGCCTCGCTCTCCAACGTTTTGGCGGGGAATGCCGTCTGACGATAGACCGTTTTGATGTAGTTTTTCGGCACCTGCTTCGGTGGGGTAATAGGCTTTGGGCGATTTATGATCTCCAACTTCTCCACGCTAACATTCTTGCGTGACCACATCTGCGACACCAGACCATCCAGAAGAGCCAAGCTCTGGAGTTCGGCAATACGCTGTTTGCACTGGGTGAAGAACTCATCGGAATTCTGGACAATCGCCTTGGAGTTCGCACCGTTTCCCGCCGTGGTGTGGATTTCCTCCATGCACTGGCGCACGATTTCCAACAGTTCCTCGCGTTTGTCCGCCAGCAGCTTGTCGTGACTGGCTTTCACTGTCGCCATCAAGCCGTTCAGTTCCGGGATGCGCCTGTACACCATGCAGCTGTCCGTCTGTTCCGAGGTAATTCGGCGAATCTCTTCCAGCGCCTCGTTCGCGTCCGCCTCACATTCGAGGTAAGTCAGATCATTGCTCAAGTCTTCGACCATCCTGACCGCCGCGTCGAAGACCGTCACCTGCGTGGCAAAAAAACTCTCCACACCCTGCAAGTCCTCTTTGCTGTCGAACAGTTTACCCTCATCGTCCAACACACGCTTTACCAGCGAGATGTTGTCCTTCTGCTGAGAGAGAACGTCCTGCATCAGTCTGATCGCGTCGGACACCTTGCCGCGGTCGGGATACGTGCGCCCATCGTAGCGTTTGAGCAGGTTTTCATAATGCGCTTTCTGGTCGCTGAACCTCATCACAATGTATGCGACCAGTCCGTCCTCATCTTTCGGCACATCCATTACATCGAAATACTCGTGAAGAATGTTCCTGACCGCCTTCATCGTGGACGCGGACACGATCTGGCGTTTGAAAATGCTGACTTTGCCTATTTCGCTCTTTTTGCGGAGCATATCCGGTAGTCTGCGATCACTCGGCTGAATGGTCTCGCCCCCGTACTTGATAGTGACTTTCTGCTGATGGATGAGGAGCGCCGCCACCGCCGCAATGTCGATTTCCTTCCAACCATACGGCATGCCCTGATACCTGTTCTGTATGTCTGCCATCGAGGTGGGGAGATTTTTCCTGTCCTGCATTTCCAGATATTCTTCCATCTTGGCAGCGGCGTCCTGATTCCCTTCCATGCCGGACAGCTGCTGTTGTCCAGATCCGGTGAGAATGGCAACAATGTCGGCATCGGACTCAGCATTCGTGGCGATCAGATTCAGTTCACTATAAACATGAGTCACCAAGTACTCGAGAGCCTGATCGATTTTCGACACGGCAGAACCACTTTTGACTTCAATACGCTCCCCAGCGACATAGAAGGTGGCGCGAACAATGGCTTCCTCGAGCTTTTCCTTGGCGAGAAGCTCGTACTTGGCCGCCTCGTCTTGCTGGGCGCGAATGATATCCTGCACGGATTTTGCGAGATATGCCAAATTGCGCTGTTTCACATACTTGCGGATTTTCATGGCATTTTCCAGAAACTCATAATAAGGCGTTTCTGCCAACACCACGATCGCGCACGCGTTGGAGTCGATCATCAGCCGATACTCCTGACGCCCACTGAAATCTGTCGCAACAGTCAGGAAGCGCAGGCGCATATCGCTTGCAACGGAACCCACTGTGGTGGAATCCACCACCTGAGTGAAGGGGAAATCATATTTGCCATAGCGGTATTTCTTTGCGGTGTAAATGTCGCCGAAAATCATGTGAGCAATACGCTCGACAATGGAGGCGGTATCCACGTTGGTATTCTTAATCCCACGAGCAATTTCCTGCTCCTCATCCGTGAGGAAGTTGTATGCATCGCCCGCCCGCCCGATATAATTCTGACTCTCCAAACGACCAAGAGAGGCTGTCACTTTTTCACGCAGGCTGATTTTGTCCACCCGAATATCGTCTGCCATCAGGATAACGATATTGTCTATGCTCGCCTTGATGTCGTCTACGTAGCGCACAAGATAGAGCAGTTTGAGCACCTCCACATCGTAAGGCTCAATACCATTGCCATCCTCTGCGGCTTTGATACAACGCTCGATCACACGACGAATGGTGCTATCGAGGAATCCATGCACGGTGTCATAGAACCGAAAGAGCGGAACCAGCGCATACTCGTCCCTGTCCTGAATTTTCTGCGCGGCTTCTTGGAAACCAGAGAGCATGGAACGCTCCGCACCGGAAAAGTGCTTTCCAGCATTGCCGTGCTTTCTCACCTCGGAGAAGACTTTCTGCATAATGATAAACTGGTACGGCACGAATGGGAAATTCTCCGCAAACTCCGTCGCACCACTGTATCCCTTGATATCCAGCCTCGAATCCACGAAGCTAAACAGATTGCGCAGGACGGGATCGTTCTCGTCATAAACCTGTTCCAACATTTGGGCGGCTTCCGGCTTTTTGCTTAAAATTCGTTTCTGAATAACTTCGTCCACTGCCGAAGAGGAGAGGGACAGACGCGTTTTGAACCGCGCTTGAATGCGAGAAAACTCATCCTGCCGTGTCTTAATAATTTCGTCGATCGCTTCCTGCCCGGTGCAAACGACCCAAACCTTCTCGCCGCACTCGCTGCCAATTTTCTCAAGCAGAGACTGTAGGTTCAAAAGCAAATCGGTGTCCGCCCCCACATACTGTCCCACCTCGTCCACCATGAACAACAGCCGGAAGTCGTCAGGCTTGGTGTTTACATAGTCTTTGATTTCCGAGACCAGTTGTGCGATGCTCATCTCCGTAGATTCGGAGCCATTAAACCAGTTCCTCGCGGCAGTTTCGCTCATGCCAAGGACTTCGATCAACGTTTCCACAACATCGTCCTCGAAGAACGCAAAGGCGTCACGAGTGGCAATCCAACTATCGCCGTTTTTCGACTCGAACACACGACGGAACTCCTCGGTCTTGCCGCGCTTCTCAATGAATTGTTCCAGCTTGGCTAACTTCAGATCCTCACCACGGAATCCCAGATGATTATAAAACATCTTCGCAAACACGCGCAGAATCGCAGTCTTGTCCTTGTTGATGGATCCTTCGATATCGATATTGAAAAGGATAGTTTCGGTCTGGCACTTTGTAGAATCGTCTACCAGCTTAAATGTGGCGGGGTCGTCCTCGAATTTTTTGCGGAACCGTTCCACCGTCGGCACACCAGCGACAGAACGATTTTCTAAAATGTAGGAGAGCATTTTTAGAAAGTGCGATTTGCCACTTCCAAAGAATCCAGAAATCCACACTCCAACGTCGGCGGTCGATTCGCGAAAAGCGTTGCTATAATAGCTAAAGAAAGAGACAAAGTGTTTCTTCAACTCTTTCGTAATGACATACTCGTTCAGCTCCTGAATAAGAACGTCGTCCGCGTCTTGGTCGACCTTAATAACGCCGTTGATTTTTCGATTGATATCATCAACGAACATATTTTGTATTTTCATTTTGTCAGCTCCTCTCTCTATATCACATTGAACGCGCGATAGTAGGGGTTTGCGGGCAATCTCTCGAACAACATCACGTGCCTGCCATCGAAAGCGCCCGGATACATTACCAGGACAGGCACGTTTCCCACCTCTGGCTGCAGCGCCTCCAGCAACTTATGAATGCGCATGAAGGGAAAGACGTCGCCCACGCCCGTCAGAAGCAGAACGTCCCCTTTTTCGAAGGAATCACCACAGATCAAATTCACGTAGGACTGCACCGGGACGCTTTTTTCAAGCTGTCTGCGCAGATATGCCCTTCCCTTTTTCTTCTCCACCTCAGGAATCTTATCCAGGATGCGCTTTTCTTCGCAGACTTTCAGGAAGATTTGATAGAGATTTCGCTCCAACAGTCGGCAAGGCAGTGCGTGGTCGATCTTGGTTTGCCACACGAAATGCTGGACAATCATCTCCTCTTGAGGCTGATAGCAAAAAATGCGGATGTTGACCTCATTGCTCAATCCTCGACTTTCCAAAAAATCAGGGTCCCTCAGCAATGCGCGCACTTTGTCTAATCGTTCATTGATATCAATCATTTCCAACTGGTCTTCTTTCACACTCATCGTACTACACTGGTGCTCAAATGGATTGGAGCTTTCAAAAAAAGTGCTGAGCCGTGGTGCGCGTGGCTCCAACGGCGGACGGAACCGAAAATTTCAACGCGAAGTACTATAAATAAAGCAATTGAACGCCACCAACGCAGCCTCATCGTTCTTGCGTCGGATCGCATTTTCCAACACAGGACAAATCAGCACGGGGTTCAAACGTCCCGCTTTTGGACTGTCGATGTATTCGTTATCCACCAGCATCTTTGCCAGCACCTGTTTTAACTTGGCGACAGTTGAATCACTCCACGTGGCAACATAATCATCCTGCTCTTGCAAACGCATGAAATACACGTTCAAATCCATTTTGCCAAATGATGTGTCCATGGATCGGTACTTCTCGCCGACTACCGAAACCATGAAATCCCACACAAGTCGATGTTGTTTCATCATCGCATACAGGCAAATCTGCTTCGCCACATCAGACGGCTGGGTGGCAATCGCCCGCACCAGCGTCTCGTCCGACAGCGCAGCCAGACGACGCAAGCAAGCGAGAGCCATCCTGCGCACGGATTTTTCTGTAGGAAACTGAAACAGGTTGTCGAAAACGATGCGCTCCACGACACTCTCTGCGCTCAAACCTTCGCATAGCAGCTTGGCGGTGGTGCGCATCTCATAAAACAAAAATTGTTCTCTCGTTAAAACAGCGTTGTATGGGCTGATGCTTCGCAACGCAGCCTTTGACTTTCGTATCATACTCGATTATCCTCAAGTGGAGTCTCCTCCACGACTTCCATAGGGAGATTTCACGTTTCACTTTTCGTCCGACGGAAGACGACCGGTTTTCGTCGAGACCAGCGTCAATTTCCCTTTTTGCTCAAGGAACGCTCGCATCTCGGGGAGATCATACACCACGAGCGCACCATGGACGACACTCGTCAGGGGGGTGTTGGAGTAGCCGCCGTTTTCGACCGTGTCCGTCCACGAAATCAAGCACTCCTTGAGCGTCACGCGTTCGAAGAGGTCTGGCTCAAGAACTGCCGCATGAAGCACCGGGATGCACCCTTCCGAGACGCCGAACAACTCAACCCGCGCGCCAGACTCTCGAAGCAGCTTCGCGAGAGCGAAAATGTCCTCCGTTCGGAAGCCGACGTAGCTTTTGCCAAGGTTGTAGGCGGTGTAGAAATCCTTCCCATCCGACCCCAGGTACCGAGGGTTGTAGTATTTGTGCCCCACCTGCTGCGTTTCACCCCAGCCGCGCAAATCCACCGCCAGAACCGACACACCACGCTCGAGAAGCGGGAGAATATCCTCCTCAAAAGCGCTCGTCTTCCCACGATCGTTGATGTAGAGGACGCAGTCGCGCGCAGCCGATACTTCCGACGCCTCCGAGGAACCTTCCTCAGGGAAGAAACGCACGGCGGGAAGATAAATCCCCGGCTCGCTTTGGTACACCAACTTTTGGATGCGGACGCCATTCGCGATCGTCTCATCCCGCTGCGACACAACCCCCGCCTCGGGCATATCTGCCGCCGGTCGGATTCGCGCCAAACGTCGAATCTCCGTCTGCGTCTGGGCGTCGATCGCCTTGCGCCCCTTCGCAAGCTCAACCGCATAATCCCGATTCAAATCATACGTACTGCGCGCGCCCGGCTCCAAAAGCGTGAATCCCTCGGGCGTCACGAGAATCTCCTTGTCCGACACCGTGAGTTTGGCGTCTTCCGGCTCGAAAATCGCATGCTCCCGCTTCTCGAGAAAACGAAGCATAAATCGCACCGTCGCCTCGCGAAGGGTTTTGTCGTAGCCGTGCTTATTGTCGGTCTCCGCCAAGTCGATATTCTCGCCGAACCCCAAGCGTTGGAAGAGACGTTTCGAGTATCGAAAACCCTCCCACGTCATCTCGATGGGGAAGAAGTCCTTCGTAGCCGTGCCGATGAGCGTGGGTTTGGGCGCGCGCATCATGCAGTAGTCGGCATGATCCATCCCAAACTCCGTCTGCGCGAATATATTCTGCTCGGCATCCTGCGGGTCGTTCTTCTTCATGAGTCCATGGAGCGAGCAGAGGTAGCAGCACGACGCCGCCACGGAGACGCGATCGTCCAACGCCATGAGATACGCCGTCTGCGTCCCGCCGCCAGAGAGACCAGCCGCGCCGAGGTTGTCGTGTCGAATGTCGTCGCGCGTTTGGAGATAGTCGAGGGCACGAATCAGATCCCAAATCTCGAATCGCGCCGTGTTTCTCCCAAGGAGAATGCTCCCCACGCCGATGAGATTGTGCGCGTGGACGCTCGACGCCAGAGGCTTCTTCGCCACCGGGTCGATAAGTTGGAATCGCTCCCCCTGATCGATCGGATCGACGAGAAACGCCGCCATTCCGTTGATCGCATGGAGCGCGGCGACACGCTGGTAGTTCTCATACCCCTTGCCATTGTGGCTATGCCCACACGAAATGAGCACCCCGCTCCACGGTTTGGGATACTTGCTTTCGTCCGGGAGGTACATAATCCCCGTCACGAACAACCCCGGTTGTGACTCAAAGAGGACTTTCTCCATGAGAAAGCCGTCCATTTCGATGCGCCCCGTGATGCGCGGGTTGAGCGGCGTGCGCTCGGGGAATCCTCCGATGTTCTCGACAAAACGCCGTTTGAGTCGGGCTTGGTATTCCTCAATCTCTTCCAATGCGAGGCGCGCCTCATACGCTTCTTTCCACGCTTTCTCCGCCTGCTCGACCTGCGGAACCAACCAAAGTCTCATCATATCGCGCGGGGAATTCTCCCCAAACAACTCCGCAGGCAAAACGGGCGCCCCGAGCGCGTCAAAATCCTCACCAACTGGGGATTGTGAAAAAACACTCCCACAACACACAAAACAAACAATCACAAATAAAATGGCAGGGGGTCTCATCCTTCTTATCCTCCTCTGATCTTATGAAAGCGCTCTTTTCTAGCGCAAGTTTGATAGTACAACCCTTATTATAGCGTTTCCAAGGGAAAAGAACAACCCCTCCCCAACTCGGTACATGGGGGAAGCTCACTCCCGAATCGTCTGGCAGAGTGGGAGCGATTTCAGGAAAATCCGTCCATAGTACTTCGACTCAATCCTCGAATCCAAAATCACGACCATGCCCGTGTCCGTTTTGGTGCGAATCAGCCTGCCGAAACCTTGTTTGAGGCGAATCACGGCTTCGGGAACTTGATAATCGTTGAAGGGATTGCCGCCAGCGGCTTTGATCGCCTCGACACGCGCCTCCGTGAGAGGATGGTCGGGGGCACGAAATGGGAGCTTCGTTATAATGACGTTCTTGAGCGCGTCGCCCGGAACGTCCACTCCCTGCCAAAAACTGTCCGTCCCGCACAAAACGCTGCGTGGCGAAGCCTTGAATTGCTCAACCATCTGCGTTCGACCCAACCCTTCGCCCTGAACGAACAAACCAAGGTTGCGATTGATGAGCCATGGAGTGATCTCCGTCGCGACGCGCTTCATGACGCCGTAGCTCGTGAAAAGAACGAATGCGTGCCCATCCGTCATATCGACGTAATGGCAAATTCTCTCCGCAAGGCGTTGCTCAAATTCTCGCGGAGACTCCACAGGATCTGGCATACTCACGCCCAAAATGAGCCGAGCCTGACGCGAATAATCAAATGGACTCCCAAGCGTCACCGCTGGCGACTGCGTGAGACCAATCCGACGGCGGAAGTATGAAAAATCCGTCTCTTCTTGGGACGGCAACGCAAACGACTCCACCCCAGAAGACTCCATCGTGGGCAATTCAACTTTGGGCATTTCAAC
>JAUNBK010000012.1:51208-52687 GCA_030527105.1 Planctomycetia bacterium | reverse complement strand
TGCCCCCTCGTCGCCTGCCCCCTCGTCGTGCGTTTTGCGGTGGAAAGCGTGGCGCTCGTGAGAACGACCGAATCGATCGGATTGAAGAGTTTCTCCCTCAAAATCGGTCCCACATCAACCGGCGCAGCACACATTTCTACCCTCGGCGCGCGCCATCGCCCCCGGACGGGAGGAAGCTCGTGGAGCCAATAGACAAACCCCTCCTGATTCTGTTCCACCCACGAATCAACGGCAGCGGCTGCCGCGTTGAGACGGTCGAAGGCAAGCTCCAACTCCAACTTCGCCTCAGGGGAATCAATCCCAGCTGCGTCGTTATAGACGCACCCCGCCAACTCGGCAAGCGCTTCACTCAACCCGTTCGAAATGACATTTTTCTGGCGCACGCGGAGTTCCTTCGGGCGGGCTTGAAGCCTCGACTCCGCCACCTTGTCGTTGTACCACTCACACAGCTGCGCAAAGAAATCGTTCGCCACCGCAACACACACATCGGCAAGTCGCTGCGCCTTTTTTAAACCATGCTGAACGAGCAACCCTTTGTCGTTCCTCCGATTGTAGAGGCGATGAAGCATGTACTCAAGCTGCCCATTCGACAGGCTGATGCCCAAATGATCCCCCGCGACCGCCTCCATGGAGTGCGCCTCGTCAAAAACGACCGCTTCATACTCTGGAAGGATCGCGCCCCCCTTGTTTCTCACGGCTAAATCGCTGAAGAAAAGCGCATGATTGACGACCAGAATCTGCGCGTTTCGAATTCTGCGGCGAGCCACTTGATAAAAACACCGCGAGTAGTGCGCGCACTTTTTGCCGAGACAGTTGCCGGACTCGCAGCAAATCTCGTCCCACACCCTCCCCAACGGGGCAAAATGCAGGTCGGACTGCGTGCCATCGTACGTTTGATTCGCCCAGACGCGGAAATCGTCGAGCTGTTCCACCTCCTCCTGCGTCGTAAAGAGCGAAAGCGCATTGCGCGACGCGCTCTCCAAACGCCGAAGGCAGATATAATTCGAGCGCCCTTTCACGAGCGTGAACGAGAACTCAAGCGGAATGAGACTGTTCAAAAAAGGGAGATCCTTCTCGATCAGCTGCTCTTGGAGGCTAATCGTCTGCGTGGAGATAACCACACGACGAAACGGACGCTCCGTCGCTCCCGAAGTGGGTCGCGTGTATTCTTGGCACGAAGTCAAAATCGCTGGAACGAGATAGCCGAAACTCTTCCCAACGCCCGTCCCCGCCTCGACAATGAGGTGTTGCTTTTTGAGGAAAACATCAAGAATCGCCTCCGCCATTGCGATTTGCTGCGGACGCGCTTCGTACCCACGCATCTTTCGCGCAAGAAGACCGTCGGTTCCCAACACGTTTTGGGGCGTAAAATAATGGATTTCTTCGGACATTGACAAAAACGATCTGAGGGTGAACGGGGAAAAGCACCCCTATTATAGCATAAATCCCAAATTTGACAATATCCCCGTGGAAAATCCC
>JAUNBK010000012.1:0-51196 GCA_030527105.1 Planctomycetia bacterium | reverse complement strand
ATGGGAAATGGAAATTGGAAATGTCCCTTCAAATTTTGTGAATGCCCATTTGGGGGACAATGGGGTTTTGAAGGAGAGTTTGAGAGGTTGGAAGATCGCGAACCAAAACGATTATGTTCAAAAATCAACACAACACTTACGCCGCATTCCTCCTAAACGCACAACAGCGCCCAACCTATGGGTCGGAGGGGCGCTTCCAGCCAAATCGCAAACGAAAATGTGGCACAAATTGAGAAATGAGAAAAATATCCAAGGCACCCCTCTTTCCAAATTAACGATTTTGGTTTATAATGGTGGCATTGTGGGTGTGTGGAAATTTCACGCGATGTGAGAATAGACCCAAGGGTGCATGTCTGCACTCATTTGGCTTGTGCCTCTCAAACGAGCGTGTCGTGTGCTCGGGCGAGAACGAATTCAATACAAAGAAACAAATGGGGTTTGGTATGGGAATTAGATTTTATTGTCCGAATGGACACAAATTGAATGTAAAAGAATTCCTCGCGGGTCAGCGAGGGATCTGCCCCCGCTGCAACGCGAAGGTCGATATTCCCTTCGAAAGCACTCGAGCGCCCGGCACCAAAGACCTCCCAATAGCGGCGGAGTGGGAAGCCAAACAAAAGGACTTGGCGCAACAAAGAACACAGCAGGCTGCCGACATCAACTTGAACAACATCCAACCTGCGTTGGGCGTTTCGTCAGGCTCTCCGGCACCGTTTGCTCCGGTTTCTCCTGCTGCGCCATCGCGACTGCCGGATCCTTTCGAAGGCTCGCAAGACACCGTTTGGTACGTGACTGCGCCCGCTGGTGGACAACTCGGTCCGCTCACGCCAACCGCCGTCAAAACAATGCTCGCCCAGCGCAAAATCGAGAAAGACACCCTCGTTTGGCGTGAAGGGTGGACCGATTGGAAGAAGGGCGCGGAGGTTTTTGAATCCCTGGCGGATTAAAACGCTCTGCGTATCGTTTTTTGCTACCTTTTCGCCCTGCTTTTCGCTCGCTTCCTTGAGTGCGTTTGGCTCAAGCGCCTCGTTCGGAAGGAATCGAATGCTCGGCAGGGCGGATTTTGTTTTTTGAAAAATTCATTATGAAGAAACTCGTTAAAGGAAATGAAGCCGTAGTTATCGGCGCACTGGTTGCCGGCTGCGATGCTTATTTTGGCTATCCAATCACACCGGCAAGCGAAATCGCCCACAAAGCGGCGGAGTATTTTCTCAAATTGGGGAAAATCTTCGTCCAAGCCGAGTGCGAAGTCGGTTCCATCAACATGGTCTACGGCGCCGCCTCCAGCGGTTTGCGTGTTATGACGGCGTCGAGCGGTCCAGGAATCAGCCTCAAGCAAGAGGGCGTCTCTTATTTGGCAGGCGCGAATCTCCCTGCCGTTATTGTTGACGTAATGCGCGTCGGTCCCGGGTTGGGAAATATCGGTCCCGAGCAGGCGGACTATAATCAGGTCGTCAAAGGCGGCGGGCACGGAAGCTACAAGGCGATTGTCCTCGCCCCAAATTCCGTCGCGGAGATGTATTCTCTCACGATTCGTGCGTTCGAGCTGGCGGATCAATATCGCACGCCCGTTTATGTTTTGGCGGACGCCACGATTGGGCAGATGATGGAGCCGATCGACGTGCAGGAGCGCGACGTGAAGCATTACGACAAACCGTGGAAGGTCGATATTTCGCCCGAGAGTAACGAGAATTTGATCACGTCGATTTATCTCGATTTCGATGACATGGAGGCGCATATTCGTCGCTTGGACGCCAAATATCACGAGATTGCGCAGAAAGAAGCGCAGGCAGAGGCGTATCGCACAGACGACGCGGAGATTGTCGTCACGGGTTTTGGAATCGTGAGCCGACTCCTTCATACGGTGGTCGATTCGCTACGTGAAGAGGGCGTGAAGGTGGGGCTGATTCGTCCCGTCACGCTTTGGCCTTTCCCTGCGGAGTATTACGCACAGCACACGCCCGAAAACGCGAAGGTTCTCGCGGTCGAATTGAGTGCCGGGCAGTTTGTCGACGACGTTCAACTCGCGCTGCGCAAACACGACGTCCAATACTACGGGCGCGTGGGTGGGAACGTTCCGTCCCTAAACGAAATTCGAGAGCAAATCTTGAAATGCGTGCGTTGAGCGTCGCCTCCATAAAGTGGGAGCGCCATTTCGTCAATGCTTTATAATACACTTGTCGTACTTTTAGATATCGATATTCCCATGAGTCAAATACTACAAAAACCTGCGTCCTTTTTCGAGAATTTTGATCGCAAGCCGTCGCAGCAAAACACGACGCACTACTGCCCCGGCTGCGGACACGGAATTTTGAACAAACTTATTGCCGAGACCATCAGCGATTTGGATATTCAAGACCAAACGATTTTCGTCGGACCGGTCGGCTGCGGCGTTTTTTATTACTACTATTTCGATGTCGCGTCGGTTTCTTCTCCGCACGGACGAGCAAGCGCGGTGGGAACTGGTGTCAGTCGGTCGAATCCAGACGCCGTCACGATTGTGTATCAAGGGGACGGAGACCTCGCCGCCATCGGCACGAGCAACGCGCTTCACGCCGCCAACCGTGGCGAGAATATGATCGTCTTTTTCGTCAACAACAACATCTACGGAATGACGGGCGGGCAGCTCGCTCCCACCACGCTCATCAACCAAAAAACGACTACATCCCCCTACGGACGCAGCCTACGCAACGATGGACCTCCGCTCCATATGACGGAGCTTATCTCACAGCTTGAGGCGCCCGTTCTCGTCGCACGCGTCGCGATGAACTCGCCCAAAAACATCATGCAGGCGCGAAAAATCATCCGACGCGGAATGCAGGCGCAAAAAGATCGAAAAGGGTATGTTTTTATCGAAGTTCTCTCGCAATGCCCCACCAATTGGCGCAAAGCTCCGATCGACGCGTGCAAGTGGATTGACGAAGTCGTGACGAAAACCTTCCCACTCGGCGTCCAAAAAGATATTGTGGACGAAGTGGAACCGATGATTCGGGAACTAAAACACCCCGAGTTTCACGAGATTGCCCACGCGGTGGGACTCGACAAGAGCGAAACGCTGGAGACGAAGGAATGCGCTCTGCCTTATCCCGAAATACGTCTCAAGAGCGCGGGGTTTGGAGGACAGGGAGTTTTGTCCCTCGGGCTGATTTTCTCCTTCGCCACGATGAAAAAAGGGCTGCACACCACGTGGCTCCCAAGCTACGGACCCGAGATGCGCGGCGGCGTCGCTAACTGTTCCGTGGTCGCCTCGCTCGAAAAGATCGGCACGCCCGTGGTCGACACGCCCAATATTCTGGTCGCGATGAATAAACCCTCCATGTTTCGCTTCGCGCCACAGGTGCCGCAGGACGGATTGATCATCTACAACAGCACGATGATCGACGAAATTCCAAGCGACATTCAAACGCCCAACGTCTTTGCGCTCGACGCAGGCAACATCGCGGCGGAACTTGGCAACCCCAAATTCGCGAACTCGGTCGTTTTAGGATTCCTTGCCGCCAAAACCCGCTTATTCACGCTGGACGAGCTGAAGAACTACGTCCGCGCCTATTTCGCGAACGACAAGATTTTCGAAGCAAACGTCCCGGCTCTCGAGCGCGGCTTCGCCATGGCGCAAGAGTAGTGTCGCTTTTGTATGCGTTTAAAGGAGAACGAGTTTAACCACCCAAAATTGAATGTAACCGAAATTATACAAAACTTTCCCCCCACCCCTCGTTTTTTTTTCTAAATGGGGTATAATGCGCAAATTATGTCGTAGTGGGAAAAGGTGTCGCTATGCTCCAAAACCATGAAGACAGGGTATGATTTCGTTTAGATTTTGATGAAATGAAGGAGAACTCATGAGTTCCGAAGAAAAAGTCGAAGTGCATTGGCATGAAAATTCCGTCTCCCGCGAACAGCGCGAAGCTCTCAACGGCAACAAAGGCGGCATCATTTGGCTCACTGGTTTGAGCGCCTGCGGAAAAAGCACTGTGGCGAACGTCCTTGATCATAAACTCCACCAGATGGGTGTCCATAGCGTCGTTTTGGATGGGGACAATGTGCGCCACGGGTTGAATGCCGCCCCAGCTATGCTCAAAGATGTGCATGGAGAGGATTTCGCCAAGCGATTCGGTCTCGGTTTCTCAGCTCAGGATCGTGAGGAAAACATCCGCCGTATCGGCGCGGTTGCCAATTTGTTCGCGAATGCTGGCGTCCTTGCGATTACGGCGTTCATCAGTCCTTATCGAGTCGATCGCGACCGAGTTCGCGACAAGTCCGCCCAAGGCGATTTCATCGAGATTTTTGTCGACACGCCTCTTGAAGTGTGCGAACAGCGCGACCCGAAAGGTTTGTACAAAAAGGCACGTGCCGGGGAATTGAAAGGTTTCACGGGAATTGACGACCCCTACGAGGCGCCGTTTGAACCGGAGTTGGTACTCAAGGCGGGGGAGAAGTCGCCCGAGCAGTTGGCAGATGAGGTTATCGAATTTCTCCGAAAGATTGGGAAAATCCAGTAGAGAAAACGATGGACGACGCCTTTTTTCCCGCAACGCCAGAGGGACGCGGAGCGATTGCTGTCGTCGTCGTGCTCTCGCCGCGCTGGCGTGAGGTCGTGGCGCGTTTCTTCTCGCCAAAATCAGGAAGACTCCTCGATTCGTATGCCGACGGAGCGTTGGTGTATGGCATGATTGGGTTGGAGGACGTCCTTGTGTGTCCGATCAATGACGCGCAGGGCGAGATTCAGTGTCATGGTTCCGTCGCAGCGGTGCGACGTATCGAGGATTTTCTCGAGCACAGCGGATTCCGTCGGCTCTCGCGCGCGGAATTCCTCCAACGCACGATGCCGAAGCTCTCGCCCAATCAGGCGCGTGCGTATGAGTTGTTGCCCGAGGCGGCGACGCTTCCGATTGCGGAGATTTTGTGGGATCAGGCGCAGGGTGCGTACGAGCGCGCGCTTGATCGTGGCGACGATGTGCGACGGTGGGACGCTTTCGCGCAAAAGCTGGTCGAGCCGTGGCGTGTCTTGTTGTGTGGCGCGCCCAATGTGGGGAAAAGTTCCCTTTTTAACGCTATTTTGGGCTACTCGCGAGCGATCGTTTTCGAGGAAGCTGGGACGACTCGCGACGTTTTGAGGGAAAGAACCGTTCTCAACGGGCTGCTTTTTGAGTTCATCGACGTTGCGGGCTTGCGTAGCGCTGCCAGTCCAGTCGAAAAACAAGGCGTCCTTCTTGCGGAGGAGGAAATTCGGCGCGCGGATTTGGTGCTGCGGATTCGCTCTGCGGCGGGGGATTGCGACGAAAGCGCGTGTGACTCGAGCGACTTTTGGGACGACCCTCTTTGGGCGTCGTGTCCCTCGCTTTGCGTGTGGAACAAGTGCGACGTTTGCGCGCCGCCGCCGGGAGCGGAGGGAATTTTCGTCTCTGCCAAATCAGGCGCGGGATTGGCGCAGCTTTTGGAGGCGGTGGAACGCGCACTCGTTCCAGAGTTGCCGCCTCCCGGCACAGGGATGCGGCTTGTTGTTTCGTATCGAGAAAACTAGATGATAGATGTTGGGTTTTGATAGATTTGAGGGAACCATGTTGGAGAAAGTATCCGTCGCGCAGGCGCGTTTGGAGGAATCGGTAGGAAAAGAAGTCGTTTTGCAAGGTTGGGTGCGTACGTGTCGCGACATGAAGACCATGTGCTTCATTGCGCTCAACGACGGCTCTTGTTTTGGCAATATTCAACTCGTTGCGGACGACAGCTTGACGAATTATGACTCCGAAGTGAAAAAACTCACGACGGGCAGCAGCATTTATGCCGAGGGGAAAATCGTCGCATCGCCGGGGAGTGAGCAGCCGACGGAAGTGCAAGTGACGAAACTCGAGGTGTACGACATTGCGCCTGCGGAGTATCCTCTGCAAAAGAAGCGGCACACGCTTGAGTTTTTGCGTTCGATCGCACACCTTCGTCCGAGAGCGAATACGTTCAACGCCGTTGCGCGAGTGCGGAACCGATTGTGCTACTCGATCCACCAATTTTTCCAGAGTCGCGGATTCTACTACATCCACACGCCACTCATCACGGCGAGCGATTGCGAGGGTGCGGGCGAGATGTTCAAAGTCACGACACTCGACCTTGCGAACGTTCCGCGCACGCCCGATGGGAACGTCGATTATACGCAGGACTTTTTTGGCAAACCCGCTTTTCTCACCGTGAGTGGGCAGCTTGCGGTCGAGAATTACGCCTGCGCGATGGGGAAGGTGTATACGTTTGGTCCCACGTTTCGCGCCGAGAATTCCAACACGTCGCGGCACCTCTCCGAGTTTTGGATGATTGAGCCGGAGATGGCGTTTTATACGCTCAGCGAGAACATGCAGCTGGCGGAGGAGTTTCTCAAGACTCTTCTGCGCGACGTGCTGAACGACTGTGCCGAGGATATGCAGTTTTTCAACGACAGAATTGATCCGAGTCACACGTTGTTGGAGTCGCTCACGAAGATCGTCGAGTGCGATTTCCAACGCTGTTCCTACACACAGGCGATTGAGATTTTGACGAACGCGAAGCAGAAATTTCAATACCCCGTCCAGTGGGGCGTCGACCTGCAGTCCGAGCATGAGCGGTACCTCACGGAGGTGCATTTCAAGGGACCCGTGATTGTCCACGACTATCCGAAAGACATCAAAGCGTTTTATATGCGGCTCAACGACGACGAAAAAACGGTCCGCGCGATGGACGTCCTCACGCCAGGCGTGGGAGAAATCATCGGCGGCAGCGAGCGAGAGTATCGTTACGACGTTCTCGAGAATCGTCTGAAGGAGTTGGGACTCAACCCGGAGGATTATTGGTGGTATCTCGATTTGCGCCGCTTCGGGACGGTGCCGCATAGTGGATTTGGTCTTGGTCTTGAGCGCATCCTGATGTTCGTCACGTCAATGCAGAATATTCGGGACGTGATACCGTTCCCACGCTTTCCCGGGAATGCGGAATTTTAATTCGGCACCATCTTGGACACGGAGTTTGATAACACACGCAGGCGGAGAGAGGTTCTGCCTGCGTGAGTCGTTTGGTTTTGTCCCGCTAATCTTTCTCAGAGCGCTGGTGTGTGTTTCGTTCTTTTCTAACGAGAGTACTCTATGAGACTTCGCGTTGAAATTTCTCGTTCCGTCCGTCGTCGGAGCTGCGCACCACACCTCGCAAAACATCGCGTAAAACGGGAAATTTATAGGAAAACGAGTATAAAGGGCGATGAGTATGAGGTCTGGAGTTTTTTTCTTATAGGAGTGAGCAAGAGAGTGTGGGTAGGTGCCCACAAAAAAAGTTTACGTTCCACCCCTCTGAAAGAGGGAACAATTCCCCTTCTTTGAAGGGATACGCCCGTACGGCGGGTGGTCGTTCTCGGCTCGGATGGTTCGAGACATCCTTTTTTGCCTATTTTAACCACCAAATTTTGGTGGCACCCGAGTGTGGTGTATGTTTTTTGTAATTGTTTCTAGAATGGGCGAGAATGCGGAAAAAAGACTTTTTCAAATTTCGTCCGAAATATTGAAACGTGAAAGCATATGACGAAAAAAACCCAAAAAAGGGGTATTTCCGACCAAAAGAATCACTTTTTTGCAGAAATTTGCATAAAAGTATACGTTTTTCCCCCATCCCCCCCTTTCCCAAACGTTTGTTTTTTGATATATTATTTTTTGACGTTTGGATTGCTCTCTGGTTTGAGTGTGTTTTGTCATATTCCTAAAGGGCTGCAAATCATTCGTGATGATTCAAACTAGTATATATCCCTGGGTGTATAGTCAAGATGGGCGATTTTTGTGGGAGTATCACGAAGAGTCCCCATTCAATTTTGTACTGAAGATATAATTGATTATCCTGTGGGTATAGTAATTCAGGTTTTTGGTAAGTTTCCTATATTTTTTGTGAAGAAGGGGTAGAATATGCCGCGTGGAGGAAAACGCAAGGGAGCAGGTCGTCCGAAGGGAACAGGCAAGTTTGGTGTGCCGACGAAAGCGATCCGAGTTCCAGAGTCCATGGTTGAACGTATTGTTGGTTTCATTCATCGCAAGGCGGACATTTATCCGCTTTTTGCCGAGCAGATCCAAGCTGGATATCCGGCGACGATTGAAGAGCAGCCCGCAGAGGAATTGGACCTCAACGGTCTCCTCGTCAAAAACGCGTCTGCTACATTTTTCGTGCGCGCCACTGGTGATTCCATGATCAATGCGGGTATTTTTTCTGGCGATCTCCTGTTGGTTGACAAGAGTGAAGATCCGAAAAATGGCGACATCGTCATTGCCGTCATCAATAATGAGTTCGCTTGCAAGCGATTCATGAAGGATGGCGAGAAAATTGAGCTTCGCAGCGAGAATCCCGATTATCCCGCTGTGGGAATTCCAGAAGGAACCGATCTCCAGATTTGGGGCGTTGTTAAACACGCTATCCACTCTGTCTGAAGTTAAATCAAGCCCGGCTTGAGAGATTGAGGGGGTGATTCTTCGCGAGTCGCCTCCTTTTTTTTGCTTTTTTTCGACAATAACCCCCATCTCCCCCTTTTCACGTTTTTCTTTTTTGATAAAATGTATGTCTTGAGATTCTATAGAAAATTATAGGACGAATTTATTGTTCATTTTGTCACACCGGAAATCAGTTTGAAGGGGCGAATTCATGGCGAAGTATCAAGTCGACAGTATCCGAAACATCGTACTTTGTGGGCATTGTAGTGCAGGGAAAACCACAATGGTAGATAAGATACTCCACCGCGTCGGAGTTATCAACCATATCGGAAATGTGGATGCTGGCTCTAGCTACTGCGACTTTGAGGATGAGGAAAAAGCGCACAAATACACCATTGAGTCGAAAATCACTCATTTCGACTACAAGGGAAAACTTTTTAATTTAATTGACACGCCCGGCTATCCCGATTTCATCGGTCAGACTGTCGGCGCGCTCAACGGTGTTGACAATGCGGCAATCGTCGTCAATGCCCAAAGCGGTATCGAGGTCAATACCCGGCGAGTCTTCCACGTCGCGAAAGATCTCGGGTTGGGTCGTTTCATCGTCATCAACAAGATGGACGGTGACAACATTGATTTCGAAGCCATCATCGAACAAATTCGAGACGTCTTCGGATCCGAGTGTCTTCTCATGAACGTGCCAATCGGCGTGGGTTCTGGATTCAAGGGCGTTGTAAGCGTTTTTGATCATGAGAAGGACACCGCTGGTGCGTTGGTCGACGTTCAAGCTGCGCGCGACGAATTCATCGAGCAGGTCGTGATGGCGGACGACGAGTGGATGGAGAAATTCCTTGAGGGAGAAATTCCTGCCGAGGCTGACTTGGCAGCGCTCCTCCCCAAAGCCGTTGCGTCCGGGACGGTCATTCCGATCCTTTGCGTGAGTGGCAAGGCGGAACAAGGGCTTGAGGATATGCTCGACGCCTTCTCCTTGGCGGCTCTCGCGCCAAACGTCATTGTTCGCACTGCGACCGACGCGGATGGACAGGAAATCACCCTCTCTGCGGATCCTTCCGCCCCGCTCGTTGCGCAGGTCTTCAAGACGCGCGTCGACCCCTTTGTTCAGAAGTTGAGCTACTTCCGTGTCTATCAGGGTTCGCTCAAAACGGGCGACACGATCCCTGTCGTTGGAAGTCGCAAAGGCGTCAAAATCGCGCAATTGTTCCAAATGCAGGCGTCGCAGAACGTTCCGCTCGACGAGGCGGGTCCCGGCTACATTTGCTCCATCGCGAAGGCTGAGGATCTCTACACCAGCACGACGCTTGGCAATTTCACGATGCCGACCATTCATTTCCCAACGCCGATGGTGAGTTTGGCGGCGACGCCGAAGAGTCGTGGCGACGAAGGAAAACTCTCTGGCGCTCTTACGAAGCTCTCCGAGGAAGATTCCACGTTCCTTCGTGAGCAGGACGCGCAGACCAAGGAATTGGTCATCACGGGGATGAGCGAGCTTCATCTTCAAATCTTGCGAGAGAGACTCAAGCGACGTGACAAAGTCGAGGTGGACACGAAGGAGCCGAAAATTCCTTATCGTGAGACCATTCAGATGCAGAGCGAAGGCTCCTATCGTCACAAGAAACAGTCCGGTGGAAGTGGACAATTTGGAGAAGTCCACATCCGCATGTATCCTTTCCCGGGCGGAACCAATCCCGAGGATTTCTGCACGAAGGATCGCTTCCCCTCCCTCAAGGAGTTCCATCACGACCCGGAATTCAACTTCCTTTGGGTTGATACGGTCGTCGGCGGCACCATCCCAGGCAACTTCATGCCTGCCATCGAAAAGGGCTTCAAGGAGCGAATGGCGCGCGGCGTTATCGCGGGCTACCGTGTCCAAGACGTTTGTTGCGAAGTCTACTTTGGAAAGCATCACCCCGTGGACAGCAACGAAACCGCGTTCAAAACCGCTGGTTCCATGTGCTTCCGAAACGTGTTCCAACAGGCGAAACCCACCTTGCTCGAGCCGATTGTGAAGATCGACATCACGATTCCTACCGACAAAGTGGGCGATATCTCGGGCGACCTTTCGACGCGTCGTGGGCGTCCCATCGGAATGGAGAGTGCTGGCGGCGGAATGCAGACCATCAAAGCCGAGATTCCTCTGGCTGAAGTCACGACGTACGCGCGTGTCCTTGCGAGTATGACTGGTGGACAAGGCAGCTATGCGATTGAATTCGATCGTTACGATGCTGTCCCGGGTAACATCATTCAAGAAATCATTGCGAAGAACAAGATGGAGGAGGAAGAGGAATAAATCATTCCTTGCTCCTTTGCGGTTTAACGATTCGGCGCGCTCCGGTCTTGCTGGGGCGCGTCGTTTTTTTTGTTTTTGGCGTTCGATAAAAGACCACAGAAGAGCGGAAGAGTTGTGCAGTTTCAAAAAAAGAGAGGCTAAAGAGCCTCCCAAAAGAAAAGATCAATCAAAGGATTATTCGTTGCCCGAACGATAACCGGTAAGCCCGCTATAGTCGTCGCGATCATCTTCGTGCCAAAGAGGAAAACCGTTGCGGACGCGTTCAGCCAAGACCTTCAACTTTGCCAAAGAGCCAGCGGGGGCATCCGTCGGTTTGAAATCGGGCGTCACTTGCGGGACAAAATCTTCATCATGCCCGCACTCCAAAATTGCATCAAAAACAGTTCTCACATTTGCGGCTTTCATATTTTATACTCATCCTCCTTTAAAATTTCGGTTTTCGGGAAGTTGGGAGCCGTAGTGCATAGCTCCAACGGCGAAAAAACCGAAAACTTTAGCGAAAAGTACTCGAAATAAGTACTCCTCTGAAAAAAGCCATCGAGGAACCCCTTCCGTGGGAGGTCGTTGGCACAGACGATGTTATATCTCATCACACACGTACCGTAGTATACCATAAAATCGTCCTTATGTCAAGATGTCGCCCTAAAAAAATGCAAAATTTCCAAAAAATTTCCAAATATAGATTATTTCTCTGTTCGAATCCCTTTACACAATCGACTTTTTGTGATACACTTACAGATATTGCTTATCAGCCAGAGAGAACTTTGAGGAACACCGCTTGCCGAGTCCCTCGATTTTGCCGACTTTTTTGCGACCTTTTTTGAAAACATATGCTTCCTCTCGTTATCCTTCGTGCTTGTTTTATCCTGATTACCAGTGGTTTGGGAATCGTCCTCATCCATTCCGAGTTCATGGCACCCTCGGAATTTGGACCATTTCTCACCCTCGCGGGGATATTGGCGCTCGCGATTGTCGTTATCATAATCGACCTCGTGTGTCGAAAAAAGAGCCTCCACATCATTTCTGCCGTTTATTTTGGTTTGATCGTCGGTTTTTTCCTCTCGTACATGGTGAATATTGGACTGACGCCGTTCTACAGCGTGATTGCTCCCAAGTCGTTCGAAAGGCTGCAAAATATCTCACACTTGATTCTCACGGTGTTTATGTGCTATATTTCGATCAGCCTGCTCCTTCAGACGCAAAACGACTTTCGATTCATCATTCCTTACGTCGAATTTTCGAAGGAGCTCAAGGGCTTGCGTCCGTATGTTCTCGACGCGACGGTCGTCATTGATGGGCGCATTTTGGACATTGCGCAGACGCATATCATTGAGAGTCCGCTCATCATACCCCAATTCGTGATTTCCGATCTCAAAAGGATGGCAGAGTCGCAAGACAAAATCGACCGTCTTCGTGGGCAACGGGGACTCGATATCCTCAACCAACTCCGCGCTTGTCCAGACATTGAACTGCGTCTCGACAATAACGACCTTCCCGACTTTCGCGACCAGACGGAGGAGATGAAGTTGGTGCTTTTGGCGAAAAAACATGGCGCAAAGCTCGCCACGAACGATTTTAATCTCAACAAAATCGCAAGGCTCAATGACGTCTCCGTTTTAAGCATTAATGAGCTTGCCAACGCGCTCAAGCCCGTTTTTGTGGCGGGGGAGCAGATTGATATCCAGATCATCAAAGCTGGGGAGGAAGCCTCGCAAGGTGTGGGATACCTCCCCGACGGCGCCATGGTTGTGGTCGATGGGGGGAAGCCGCACATCGGAAAGCGCGTCCAAATTACCGTGACGAGCGTCCTTCAGACGAGTGCCGGTCGTATGATCTTTGGAAAATATATCAACTCGGAGAATAAATCATGAAGCGTACATTATCCTTGCGACTCGCGACGAGCGTTCTTTTTTCGTTTCTCGCGACGGCATTTGCTGCGGCGCAGCCGGAGTCCGTGCGCGACCTGCGCGACAGTGTGGCTCCTGCTCTCGTTAGGATTGAAACGTCTGGCGGCTTGGAGATGGTGGAGGGCGTCCCTGCCATACAAATCAGCACGGGAGTTTTTCTGACGCACGACGGGTTTCTCGTCGCGTCGCAAGCCGCTTTCGCTCACAGTCCGGACGCGATTTTGGTCACGACGTTCGATGGAACGCGACTGCTCGCTCGATACGTTGCGGTCGATGAGGCGCGGAATCTTGCGTTGCTCAAGGTGGAGCCGCCCGAGGGAAAGACGTTTCAAACGCTTCCTATCGCGCCGAAGGAGAAATCCCGCCCCGGATCGACCGTTTTGGCGTTTGGAAGAGTCCTTCATCCGCAGAATTTGAGCGTCACGAGTGGTATCGTAAGTGCCGTTCGTCGTATCCACTCGCTTGCGATTCAGACGGACGCGTTCGTTTCGCCGGACAATTATGGAGGACCTCTCGTCAATCTCGACGCCGAGGCGCTTGCCATCATTACGCCGCTCAGCCCTGTGGCGCACGGAGCGTTGGCGGGAAGCGAAATTTACGACTCCGGCGTCGGTTTCGCCATTCCGATTCAGGACATTTATGCACAACTCGACGAGTGGAAGACCCGATCCTTTCGGCGAGCGCCCGCGTTGGGCATCGTTTTTGACAATCCCAATCCTGCGCTTGCAGGGACGAAGATATTTCGGGTTCAGGAGAAATCTCTTGCCGAGCAATCGGGGCTTCGGACTCAAGATCGGATTCTCTCCGCCAACGGCGTGGCGCTTTCGCGAGGAGAGGATTTGCAAGCCGTCCTAGCGCGTGCGCATGAGGGGGATCGACTGGAGCTTTCCGTGCAGCGCGGGAAAGAAACGCTTCAGATTCAGATTCTCCTCCAAAAACCGGATGTTCCGAGCGAGCCGAAGGTCGAGGAGCGCTAGTGCCGTCTCAAAAAGACAAACGGAACTACGCTACGCTCCGTTCTCGGCTCGGGTGGGTCAAAAAATCCTTTTTTACCTATTTTATACTCGTTCTCATTTGAATTTCCGTTTTGTGCGGTTCTGATGCAGGTATTTTCAGCGAAGCAAAAATGCCGGTGAAGCGGAATTTTACAGGGCATCGGGTATATAATACTTCGCGTTGAAATTTCCCGTTCCGTCCCACGTCGGAGCTACGCACCACGGCTCACAAAGCATCGAGCAATACGGAATTTTAAGCCGCGATGGGTATAACCACCAAAATTTGAAAGCTCACCTATTGTTCCCCGAAAGTGACCTGAAATATTGTGCCGAGGCAAGTTTTTTCACTTTTTTTGGGGTTTTTCACTTTTTTTGATTTTTCTACTTGACATTGGTCTGACTTGGTTTATAATGACGGAGTACGGTAGTGTAAGGATCGTGAAGTCGTCTGCAAATTGCTCTCTGCTGCCGCGCACGAGTAGAATCAAAGCAACATTAAAAGTACGGCGCGCCGCGATCAAAAGCCGCCGAAATTACTCACATGAGGAGAGAATACCATGAGCTTGAATTTTTGTTCAAAAAGACTTGATATATATATATATATATATATATCATTTGTGTGTTCGCGCTTCCTGTTAGCGCAGAAAAATGGCGGTTGACGCCCCCCGAGGAGACAACGCCGCAAATTTTGGTTCCCGATTCCCCCGACTTCTCTTGGCAGGGGGTGAGCAACTCGGGCAACAGTCCGGTGTTCGACAGTTCTACTTGTTGGGGGAGTCCAGTTCCGTGGACTTGCTCTGAAAGTGTCGAATGGAAATATGCCACGACCGGGACCGATAACTCCTACCTTCTCGGGAGCGGAGAGCCTTGGAGTTACACGGGTCTCATGATTCGCGGGGGCAACTCGATTTATGTCACGCAATCTCTCTCCATCGCGGAGCTTGGGGGGAGATTTTTGGCTGACTCTTATATCCAAGACGGCGCGTCGCTCAACGTCTCGAGTAACGCAACTTTCACCATGGGAGTCGCAAATCGCCCTCTCACCGTAGGGCGCGGCAGCGTGGGAACGCTCAATGTCGACAGCGGGACGGTCTCCATCAATGGCTCACTGAACGTCGGCACTGGCGCGGCTGGGGATGGATACGTGTATCTTTCCAGCGGGGAGATGAGCGTAAAAGGCGTCACCATCTCTTCGAGTGAGACCACTTCCAAGGGTGCCGTCGTGATGACGGATGGCACTTTCGCGAACACGGGTGCCTTCATCATCGGCTACGCTGCCAGCGAAACAACTGCCGGGGGCGGAAACGGCTCGTTCACCCAAACTGGCGGAACGTTTAATCACTCGGGAGGAGAATTCTCCATCGCGAAAGGAATGAATAGCTCGGGATATTTCGTCTTCACCAACGGTACCATCGAGGCGACCACCTTCAACGCGGGCTTCGGCAGTTCCGCGACGGTTTATCAATACGGTGGAGATATCACTGCGAGTAATTATTTTTGCGTCGCAAACAAGGGCGCGGATAACAATTTCAGCGTTTATCATCAATACGGCGGCACGGTTTCGAGCGGCAATTTGTTCATCGGGCACAAACGCACGGCTGAGTACAACTTGTACGATGGCGCGACCATTAATGTTCTTGCTGGCTCAGCCGGGCTGTCGGTTGGTGACGAGGGTGGGACTGCCTCCTTCAACATGTACGGCGGGACGATCAATGCCCAAGGACACATTATGGTTGGGCGCGACTTTAACGCCACCACAAGAGGAACGGGCAGCTTCCAATTCCTCGGCGGCACGATCGCTGCGCAAGGAGATTTTTCGATCAACTCGCTCTCTTCGCTCAATATCATGCCAGGACTCGATGGCGCGGGAACAATCGACGTGGCAGGCACACTCACGCAAAACGGGGCAATCACGCTCAATCTCGACCATGGTTTGGGATGCTGGACTCTTGGTTTGGACGAAACGATTGATGTGCTCAAAATTGGCGCAGGAGCGGAACCAACAATCACGAACAACACGCCGCTTCTCACGACGTCTTGGGCGAGCAACACGCTTACGCTCAGCGTGGTTCCGGACGTGGCAAATGGTCGCGTTTCTGCCGGTGGTGTGGAATTTGCAAGCGGCGGCGAGTCGGGCATTCTCCAGATCGATGCCTTTGGAAGCACTCCCCTTCTTTTCGAGTTGGAGGGCGTGGACGATTTGGGACTGTTTATCGATTGGCTGAACGAAAATAATTGGATAGAAGCGAGTGAGTACTCGGACGACACCGTGATGATTTCGTCGCTTGGTTTGGACGGGTTTGACGAGCGCTATCTTTTGTGGGATTTTTCGGACTACAACGCGATTTATGGTGCCGCCGTTACGCTTGCGGGAGTTTCTGCGGAGACCGTGCCGGAGCCGTCCTCGTGGGCGCTCTTGTTTTTAGCGGTGGTGGGTGCTTGTGGCGTCTGCCGAATGAGAAAAAGAACCATGTAAGAGGAAAAAAGAAAGGGGTGCAAATGATTTCGAGTGGAATTTTAACAACCGATCGTTGCAGGTGCGGCGCGCTGCGATTCACGAAGTTTCGTGTGGCGCGTGGTTTCACGCTGGTCGAGCTGTTGGTCGTTATCGCGATAATTGGGATGCTCGTCGGGCTTTTGCTCCCTGCCGTTCAACAGGCACGTGAGGCGGCGCGCGTCATGCAGTGCAACAATAATCTCAAGCAACAAGCTCTGGCGGCGAAAAACATCGAAGCTCAGTTGAAGCACTACCCCTCAGGCGGCTGGGGGGCGTGGTGGACTGGCGACGCGGATCTCGGGCTGGGGGACAAGCAGCCCGGCGGATGGACGTACTCACTCCTTCCCTTCCTCGAGCAAACGGCTCTCTGGCAGCTGGGAGGCAACGGCGTGGAGGAAACGGACAGCGACCAGCGCGAGGGTGCGAAAACCCGCGCTGAGACGAGTGTCCCCGTCTTTTGTTGTCCCTCGAGACGACCTGCCGTTTTGCATCCATATACGGGCGCGACGTTGAATAATAGCACGAAGAACGAGAGTTGCGGCAAGCCGGACTACGCCGCCAACACGGCCGACGGGTACGGCGCTTTCGGCAACTCCCCCTCGACGGTGGCGGACGGAATCAAAACGGCAGCGGATTCCTCTGCCAGCAAGAAATATGGCGTCATTTTTCAAAAAAGTATGACGAAAGAGGGTGAAATTCGCGACGGATCCAGCAATACGTATCTCTGTGGCGAAAAATATTTGGACTCCAATCGATATTTGGACGGAACGGGAGATGGCGACGATTTGACCCAGTGGAACGGCGCGGACGACGACGGATATCGGTGCTGCCACATTTTGCCCCTCCAAGATCGAGCGGGCGCGAACTACGACAATATGTTCGGTTCCGCGCACGCCGGATCCTTCGGAATGGCGATGTGCGACGGCTCCGTGCAGCGCATCTCCTACAGCATCGACCTCGAGACGCACAAATATCTCGGGCGAAAAGCGGATGGGCAAGCGGTCGTCCTTCCGTAAAAAGCCCTAAAACCATCGCACTTAATGAGATTTTTGGTTTTCACAACACGCGGCGGGTCGTGAGAACCCAAAATCCCAATCTCGCAGAGTTTTTAGTGCACGACGATCTCTTTCTGCTGGGCATTCCCCTCGCTATCGATCCACCGCACGCGATACGTCCCCTTGAAGCCTCGGAACGGAATCTCCATCGACGATTTGTCCGCTTTGAAAACAAGGTTCGTCTTCCACTCGTGATTGATCAACTGGTTCAGAGCGTAAAACGACGGCTTTGGCTCCATGTTTCTCGTGAACAACCCCGAGGTGGTCGGCTCTCCCGGCGCGCCGCAGTCGTCAACAACGTTCCACCAGGTGATGCCCATCATGTTGGGGATGCTGAACCACATCCGGTAGAAATTCCGCGCGACAATCGCCTGGATATCGCGCCCCGTGGGGTCGTCGTTGGGTGCCGTGATCGTGATTTCGCTCAGGTGGATCGGCAAGCCCGTTTCGCTCAGCATCTCCATCGTGCGCCAGATCCCGTCGGGAGTCATCTGCATTCCCCCGAACCAAATGGACGTTTTCCCCTCCGCAATGTCGAGCGTTTGTCTCGGATTGAAGAGGTGCATTTGGGAACCAATTATGTCGATTTTGCACCCTTTTTTCAAGAGTTCCTTCGTCTGCTCGACATAATTGCGACTGTTGGCGTAATCATTAATGTTGAGGAGCGTCTGCTTCGGGAAAACCTCGTTCGCGACGCGGAAAGAGCGGATCGTGTAGTCTGCCGGCATGAGTCCATACGAACTTTTGCACACGGGACCGCCCGCCTCGGTGTTCCCATGATAATCGCTCGCGCTCTCGTTCACGACGTCCCAACTATCGACCCGATCACCATAGTGGTCGGCAATTATTCGAATCCTCTCGAACGTTCGCGAATCGAGGGCGTCGATATATCCCTTCCCCATCGCATAGATTTCGTCGGCAGAACGTTTATAAAGCTCGCTCTTCGGAATGCCAAGATTTTTTCTCTCCTCAGGCGAGGCGAATTCCGTCCACAACCAGCCGGGATGGTGCCAAGTTCGATTGCCCCAAACGAGAGGGTGCCCGTGGATTCGAATCCCCTTGCTCTCGCAAAATTCAACGACCTGGTCGCTCGACGGACGACGCCAATGCGGTTGCGACTTTGGATTCGGGCAATTGTTCCAAAACTCTGCCGTGTCGCGTTCCTCGGTGGCGAAACGAGGTTTCCCCGGCTCAATCTCAAACTTCTGCCAATAAAACGCGACGGTCGCCGAGTTGAAGAACGTTCCGTAGAGCGCCTTGTATTTTTCGTTGCGCTCGTCCGTCCCTAATTGGTTGAAATTGAAGATGTGGGCGCCAAAGATAAACTCGTGCGAGATTTGCTCGACACGAATGTCGGTGCCAAGTTTCACGTTTTCGATGGAAACGACAGCGTCCGCCTTTCGATACTTCTCGATGCGCTCATCGATTTGCTTCTGAACTTCATCGTTCCAAATTTGGTAGTACGCGTCGCTCATCACGCTCGGATTCGGGGCGCGCAATGCTCCAGATATCTCGCGTGGGAGTTCCTCCCCCAAAATGGAGGTGGCGCACAAAAAAAGCCACAAAAGTGCAGGAAAAATTTGTCGACTCATTTCTCGTTCTCCTTGAATAAAGTGGGTGTGGCAAACGCGCCACGGATTTATAATACTTCGCGTTGAAATTTCCCGTTCCGTCCGCCGTTGGAGCTTGCGCACCACGGCTCGCAAAGCGTCGCGCAAAACGGGAATTTTAAACGACGATGAATATATCTTCTCAATATCTCGTCGAATTCATAATCAAATGAAAAACGTCCGTGTCGCGAATCTCCCCGCACGGGAGAAACTCCGCGTGCGACGTGAGAAAAATCGTCTTTTGCGAAGAATCCCTCGCGGGCGCGCCGTGGGAGGCTCTCACGAGCGTCGCGTCGAGCGGAATTGAATGTGTCTGCGGGTCGATAAATTGCTCGCACGGATCGTATCCAGGTTTTTGATGAATATCCACCCGATGCGCAAACGGAGGCGCTTTCGAGTCCTCCAACCACCAATAATATTGCATCCAACTATTCGGCGTCGAGACGAGAACCACGTCGCCAGTCCGCGCGTGTTCGAGACCATAGCGCGCAATTCCGTCCCCGACGAGCACTTCATCAACACCCTCGCGCCCCTCGAACAAATCGACAACACGCTGAATCGTGGCGGGATCGTGATCCGGCACAAAAACGTGCGCAAATTGATGGTCGCACAACGCGAACGCCGCGCTCTCGTCCATGTCGGGCAGTTCCCCCTCAAAAACATCATAATCCCTCGCTACGGAACGAATGGGCGTGGGTTTTTGAGCGTCCCCCTCGCGAACTCGCAAAAGTCCCGCCTCGCGCAAGAGACGATTGGGGAAAAGGGTGTGATCCACGTTCGTCATTGCATATTCTCCCGCGATGAACCACGTGATTTCACGATCGTACGCCTCGGAGAAGCGCTGAATGAGCGACTCGAGCAAGTTGTTCAACTCGGAAAGCATGGTGTCCACCTGAGGAGAATCAACCCCAAAACGCTGCGGAGCATAATCGGGATACGCAAGATAGATGTAGAAAAACTGCGGCTCCTCGCGACGCGCAAGCCAAGCTGCCGTGTCGAGCACCCAGTTGGCGGACTTGATATTCGCCATCGGTCCCCAATAATTCATGAGAGGGAAGTGCCCAAACTCACCAAGGAGTTCGCGATACATCTCCGGGTAGCGCGTGTAGCACCACAACTCCTCGCGTCCGTCGGGATGATGAATCGGCTTGTGCGTGCATACGAATTCAGCCGAACACTCGACAGCCTGCAGCGGAAACCAAACGGCAGAGTGCGGCGCGTCCGGGTGGTGATAAATAAGGTCCCACAGTTGCGACGTTTCGACGGACTCGTTGGTGAAAGTCCACATTTCGACCTTTTTGTCTTCTGGTCTCCATAATCCATTCGCCACGATGCCGTGCTCACGCGGGAGCGCACCCGTGGTGAGATTCGCTTGGACGGGACACGTCACGCAGGGGAAACTCGGCGTGAGCGTTGCGACGGATCCCTTTGGCGCAAGTATCTTTTGAAGCGCTGGCAGTTTCGAAAGGTCTTTCTCCCGAAGCGCAGGGATGGACAAAAAAACGATATTTCTCATAATCGACTCCTGGATTGACTCCTGGCAAAAAAACAACGCGGCACGAACGACACGCGATATCCCCCAGTATAGCAAATATTCGTGAGAAAGAAAAGCACCCCGAGAGTTTTTTTTGTGTCGACATTTTTCCATTAAATTTTTGTGTTCTCACAACCGATATAATCCATGGAATAGTACCGCAATTTCGTCCAAAGGTGAGCTTATGAGAAAAATACAATCGTCGCGCCAAACCAAACGAGAGGGTTTTTTGACTCTTGGTTTGATTCTGTGCCTGATTATTATGCTCACGGCTGGGGCGCTTTTGTGGAACTACCAATTCCTTGCCATCCAGAATATGGAGATCGATTGCGCTGCCTACTCCACCATGCACGCCGCGTTGGTTGAGGAGAATATGCTCGAGTGGGTGAAGTTTAATTATAAGCAGCACGGTAGCACAGATGAGTTTTTGCGACCCAAAGGCTCCATAGTGGCGGGATACCCCGCAGATGCGAATTACTACAGTGGGCGTCTGCGTGCCGATATGAAGCCAATACTCCATGAGAATATCCAGTATCGAGTGAGGGAATACGGGAACGAAATAGATTTCACTTTCGAGGGGGTCGATCAGTGGACGACTTGTTTCACCTTCACGCAGGACAAAAAGCTCGGTTTTTTCCAACAAATTTTCCGTGCGGAGGATATCGAGGAAGTCGAGGGTGCCAAGGGTGCCGAGAAACAATTCATGTGGAAGTACTACGTTTCGCTCAATCGTTGGATTTATGGCGTCCGCGTGAGCAGCATTGTTTTCGACGGAACGACGCTCTACATGCTCGACGACGGCATTTATCTCCTACCCTACACGTTTGTGGAAAATTATCGTCGAGCACTCGGTACGGACAGCATGGCGACCTTGAATATCTATGTGGACAATGTTGGGCTGCGGCAGTATATCGTGACGGATGAAGGAGAACCTGAGTTTAAAGGCAACGTTTTCACCTCAAACGGCGCGGAGGAAAAAACCTCTGCCATTTGGAAGGTTCCCTACGGCGCTGCACCAGTTTTGCGCTTGGGGGACGATCTCGTCGAGGCGGGAAGTACGGCAGAGGCGCGTGGTACCGAGATGCAGAAGTACATCAACGCGGCGATTCGTCATGCAAACGAGGCAGCTCAACCTCGATCCGCGCTTTTTTGCGTCGCACTTGCGGGACCAAGCGGGACGACAACCTCGGATTTCGTATATGATTTCATCGGGTATCGCATCGCCTGCATCAACTCGGGCACCGAAACGATCGGGGGAATTCCGGGGTATCTTGGCGGGACGACGCAAACCGTCACGCAATACACCTTCACGCCTGAGTCGTTCGTCTCGTCCAAAGTCCTCACGGGACGCGCGGAGCGAAAGAAATTTCGGGACGAAGCGACCAACATTTTTGGTCTGCTGCTCTCCTATTACAAACCAGATAACAACTAAAATCAATCCTTTTTCAGGAGCGGAATATGACAACCCTATCGCCACAGTCGGAGACACAGCGGGAAATTGAATTTCAACGCGTCAAAACAGCCATCCATCGCGAGATTTTGAGCGTCATCGACCTGAATCGCTTGGGCGACATGTCGGACGAGCGGCTCATGACCCACGTCCAGCGCGTGGCGCAGAGAGTTTTGAGCGCGAAAAAGGAAGAGTACGAGAATGTCGACAAAGAGCGCCTCGTGCAGGAGTTGGTTGCCGAGTCGTTTGGGCTGGGACCGTTGGAGGCGTTCATGAGCGACCCGGAAATCACGGATATTCTCGTGAATGGTCCGAACGAAGTCTACATCGAGCGCAATGGCGTCCTTCAGCTGACGAACGCGCAATTCGCGGACGAAACGCACTTGATGCAGATCATTCAGCGCGTCGTGGCAAAAGTCGGACGGCGTGTCGACGAGCAAACGCCCATGGTCGACGCACGTCTGGCGGACGGAAGCCGAATCAACGCGATTATTCGCCCGCTCACGATTGCGGGCCCCGTCCTTTCGATTCGTCGATTTGGGAACACGCCGCTTTCGATCGAGGATCTTCAACGTTTTGGCTCGATTCCTCCCGCCATTGTCGATCTGCTTGAGGCGGTCGTCCGGGGAAAAATCAACGTCATGATCAGTGGCGGAACCGGCTCTGGGAAAACAACGCTCCTCAACTGCGTCTCGAAATTCATCCCCGACGGCGAGCGAATCGTCACGGTGGAAGACTCGGCGGAGTTGAAGCTCCAACGTCGACACGTCGTCGCGCTCGAAACGCGCAACGCGAATAACGAAGGTCTCGGAGTCATCTCGGCACGCGACCTCGTGCGCAACTCGCTTCGAATGCGTCCCGACCGAATCATCCTCGGTGAGGTGCGTGGCGCGGAGGCGCTCGACATGCTCCAAGCGATGAACACCGGGCACGAAGGATCGCTCACGACAATCCACGCCAACAGCGTGCGGGATTCGCTCTCGCGCCTCGAGGTGATGGTGAGCATGACGGGTTTGGAGATTCCGGTTCCCGTCGTGCGGCGCTATATTGGCTCGGCAATCACGCTTATCGTGCAGCTCTCACGCTTGCGCGGCGGGGTGCGGCGCGTGATGAGCGTCGCGGAAATCACGGGCTTTGACGACTCGAACTACCAACTCAACGAGCTTTTCGCGTTTCGACAAGAGGGCGTCGACTCTGAGGGACGCGCGGCGGGGCGTTTCGTCGCGCTCGGCAACCGACCTCGCTTTGCGGAGCGGCTTCGCGAACAGGGAATCACGCTGTCCGACACCTTATTCAACCAACGAACTTTATAACGGGAGCGCCTCATCATGCAGACTTTCCTCATTACGATCGCGGCGTTCGTCTCTGCCCTTTTGGTGGCGGGCGGGCTGATTGTGGTTTTCAAAGCACTTTTTGCCAAAAAACTCACCCCCGAACAGCTGCGGAATTTGGAGATTGAGCGCGCGGAAGCAGAAGCGATCGAGAAACTCGTCCAGAAAAACAAACGCGGCGGGTTCGATCAGTGGTTCGCCACCATGCTCGAGGAGGGAGGGAGCGCGCTGTCGCCCCTCACGGCGTCGCTCATCGTCGTCGCAACGACTCTCCTCCTGGGCGGATGTGCGTTCGTCTTTTCCAACGAGCTTTTCCTTGGGCTGGGCGTTGGGATGGTCGCAATGACGCTCCCCATTGCCTTCTGGATGGCAAAGCGTGCGTGGAGAATCTCCCAAATGCGCAAGCAACTTCCCGAGACACTCGAGGCGATCGGCGACGCGATTCGTGGCGGTCTCGGCTTGGAGGCTGCTATTGATATGACGTCGGAACAGACGGAGGAACCCCTCCGCGCCGAGTTCAAATATGCCGGGAGACAATTGGCGATGGGGCAGGCACCCGACCACGTTATGGAGCGGATGGCACGGAGAATTCCGATCACGGAGTTTCGCATCTTCACGACTGCCGTTCTCGTTCATCGACGCACGGGAGGAAACCTCGCCATGCTCGCAGAGCGCCTCGCTCGTTCCGCACGCGATCGCGCCGAGTTTTATGGACACTTGAAAGCCATTTCGGCGGGGAGTCGAATGTCGATTATCGGGCTGCTCATCGTGACGGCGTGCGCGATCGTCTTCCTCTCCGGGTTGGACTGGAGTTACGTTTATCGATTTGTCGCCAATCCGTATGGACCAGCGCTTCTCGGCGTTTCGATTGGTCTCCTCATCCTCGGCGGCGTGTGGGCGTGGAGTATCATGCGCGTTCGATATTAAAGGGCGGCGCGGGGCTGTCTTGTTTAAACCTATAAACGTTATAAGATTTCGGAAGGTGTTCGATGTCCGTTTTTGATACATATTTTGCCGTCTCCACTCCCTTTGCAACGATAATCGCCATCGTGGCGGGGTTGGGCGCAGCGCTTGCGGTGTTTTTCGTTTTCTATTTTCTGATTCGGAAGCCGAAGAGCGCGTCCAGAACAGAAGACGACGAATTCTTGGACGATCCGGGACTTTTTGGTCCACTCACACCGGGTTTGGCGAACGTTCTCCCTGAAGGCGAGCAGGAGAACAAGGATTTCCGACGTCTTTTGCGTCAGGCGGGGTTTTATCGTCCGAGTGCGCGCGACTCCATCTACGCGCTGCGTATGTTCCTGCTCCTCATGCCGCTCTTTTTGGGGATGTACATGGGGGCGCTCGCCCCTGAGAAGATGTTCAACTACACCCTCGGTGGGCTGTTCGTCGGCGTCGCGCTCTCTATTATTCCGCGTTTATACATCTATTATGTGAGAAACGCGCGTATCGCTCGAATCCGCGCTGGCTTGGCGGACACAATCGACATGTTCGGCATGTGCGCAAGCGGCGGAATGACGACGAGCGAAAGTCTCGAACACGTGGCGGAACAACTCACGGAGTATCCCGATCTCACCCAGGAACTACGTATTTTGCGCCGACAGGCGGAGGTCGGGTCGCTCGAACAGGCGTGTGCCGACCTGGTGGAAAGGGTGAACATTCCCGAAATACGCCAATTCTCCTACCTTATTCTTCGTGGTGCGCGTTTGGGGAATCAAATGACGCAGACGCTCAACGAGCAGGCAGACCACATCCGCGCCATGCGCCGACATTATGCGCTTGCGCAGGCGAACAAAACACCGACGAAACTCGTTTTCCCGATCATGTTTTGTTTCGCGCCGGCAGCGTTGATTTTGCTCCTTTCTCCCTCGCTCATGGAGGTTTATGACTTCATGATTTCGAAGGAGTCGTTGGGCATCGCGAACACGGCGCAGTCAATTGGAGACGTCACGCCCGAACTCGGAGCACCGACAGAGTAGCGGAAACGCAGGTCTTTTATTGGGGAAGCGTCACGATTTGTCCATCGGCACGATTCCCCAATCTCGCCCAGACGAGGGAGTCAACGGAGTAGGAGAGATTTCTCACCGCGCCGTCGCACAGGGAAATGGTCATACCGCTTGCGTGTGCGCTTCCGAAGACTTCCGTTATACATGCGTCGTATCCCTCGCGGTCTCTCCTTGGTGCCAGCCAGTCGTATTGTGAAGTCGCTCGCAGAGAATCAACATCCCCCCCTGCATAAACGCCGTTGTCGTCAGATAGGTTGGAGGTATCATAGCCACTGGGTACCAGATATTTCTCGCCAAACGAGATCGTGTTCGACAGCCCGTCCGAAACTTCGCCCGCCGTCACTTCGCTATAGGGCGCGATAATTCCGCTGGATCTGTCGGTTGGCCATTTAGAGTGCTTGTCGAAGTCGCTCGCCTCGGCATACGTCCATGGGTGCCCGGAGCGAAGGTCCAAATGGCTCCAACATCCTTGCGACGGAATCTCGCCCATACTTGCGGCATAATCGCACTTGCACGTCTGAGTGACTTTGTTACAATTGATTTCTGGAGCGTGATTTGTCCCCGCCACTATGCTCGACGACAAACGGGGCGGACGCCGCGACGGACAATAGAAAAACGGCAGCACCGTCTGAACAACTTGGGCGATTGCCTCTTTGTCCGGGTTATAGAAGTCACCATTTGACGTGGATTGGAAAAGTGCGTTCTGCTCGACGTAAGGAAGAATCGAAAACGCCCAACCGCCCGGTTGCGAGCAGCCGAAGCCTCGATCCGCGTCGCCAGCGTAGAGGTACATCCAACCGCCCGAGGGGAATTGTTGGTGTTCCGCCTCGTAGTTCAAGATTCCGAGCGCCAACTGTTTCATGTTATTGTTGCATTGTGCCCGTCTTGCCGCCTCACGCGCCTGTTGAACAGCGGGGAGAAGTAGCCCCACCAGCATTCCGATGATGGCAATAACCACCAAAAGCTCCACGAGAGTAAACCCCTTTTTTGTCGTTTGGATCATTTTTTCCCCTTTTTATGAAACAATCTCCTTGGGGATACGTGTCGTGACGAACATGAATTCACGCGAAGCTCCCCAACGATTCAAAGTATACCACAAGTTTCCGATAAAGTCAAGTATTTTTTGAAGGAAAAACTGAAATTTCACAAAAAATCACACAAAGAATGTTTCCAATCTGCCGTCACCCACCACACAGAACGAGAAAAACGTCTTAAATTGTATTATTGCGCAAAACAAATCGGACAATTGCGTTGTTGCATTAGAATCAGATGGGATTATCACAGAGTCCGAGTCGAACGAAGCAGTTTTCCAAAAACCCATTTCGGGGAAGCAAGGGGAGCAATTTTTCCCAGTTGAGTTCTCGGAGCAGGTGCCATCAAAAAAATCCAATGCACTCCCGCCCTTTGAGAGGAACATTTTTGGAAAATTGTTTCCTCTCAAACTCTCCTTCAAAAAACTTTTGTTTGGATCGCTCCGTTAGCAACCATCAACAGGTTGGCGAGATGTGCGGGAAACGAAAAACCCGTTCACGTCATGAGGATTCGTTTTCTTTTTGGGCTGTTGGCAGCATTTGTTGTCTTGCTCTTTATCGTGGACACTGTGTTTGCCGATAAGACGACACTTTTGACGGTCTACGCCGCGCACGATTATGGCGTTGAGAGAGTTTCGAAACCAAGCACGTTTCTCCTCATCGGTCTCGGTACGCTCTTTCTGTTTTTGCGTCGCAGGAAGACAAGTCCGCATCACAATTCCAAAATCTGTCCGTCGCTCTTCAAACGCTCGGAAAGTTTCTCATACGAAACGTCTTGAACATCCCCCTCGGCATCGATCGCAAGCGCGGCGGCGGTCGCGGCACTCTGCCCCAGAATCATGAAAACAGGCTCCATCCGTATCGAACCAAACGCAATGTGCGAACTACTCACGCAGACGGGCACGAGAAGATTCCTGCACTCGTCTCGCTGCGGAATTAACGCTCCATAATCGATACGATAGGGACGCTTCGGGTGGACGCCAATGTCTCCTTCGTTCTGCACGAATCCGTCCTCTTTCACGTATCGACGCACGTTGTGAGAATCGAGCGTATACGACCCCATCCCGACGGCACCGATCGGCTTGCCTTGCGCCGGAGTCGGTTTTTTCCCGAAGCAATCGTGTTCCGTGACAACATAGACACCCTTCATTCTGCGCGCCTCGCGAACGTAAATCTGGTGCGGCCAGCCATTCGTCTCTGGGAACTCGTCCTTCGCCAAACCCCACTTGCTCATGGCGCGACGCACATCTTCAGGCACCCCGGGGTCGTTCGCCAAGAAATAAAACAATCCCATTTGATAATCCTTATGCGCCTGAATAATCTCGGCACGCCTCGCATAACTCGCCTCGGGATACTCGTAATTCATCCCGATAAAGTCGGAACTGAAGGGACCATGATTGTTCGTGTCCGTCTTCAGATTCGGAATCGGATCAAACTTATTGAACGTTTCTCTCCAACCCGAGGCGAGCACGCGTCGCAGAAGCTCGTAATCTTTCGGGTCATAATTTTCGGGTCGCGAGAATGGAATTCGATTCTCAGGATTTTTGGTCATGCAGAGCCGAAAGCAATACGCCTGGATTCTCGAATCTCCCTCGCCACGCGTGCCCGGTGCGGAATCGTCGACGAATTTGCACAGCCCGCTCGTCGCGTCCCCCTCGATACGGTAGGGGCTGATATTCTTTTTGAACCAATGCCCATGGTGGAGTATGCCGACTTGATTTCCATTCCACGTTTCGCCATACGTATCGTTCGATTCCCTCCCGACGTGGTAAGAGACGTTCGCGGCAGCCATTAAATCGCCCTCATACGTGGCATCAATGAAGACTTTCGCGACAAAGACCTTCGCGGACAAAGTGCGAATCGAGACGATTTTGCCATCCTTCATCGAGACGCCCGACTCACGATCGAGAAGCTCACCGCGAAAGACGGGGATTTGATATTCGCTCACCCACTCGTCAAAGACTTCCTCCGCAACGTGCGGCTCGAAAATCCACATTGTTTTATCGTCGTGGCGCATTGCCTTCGTACCCTGCCCCACGTTGGAATATTGCTCAATCTTCTGCCAGCGCCACGCGCGCGGGTCTTGGTATTTTTGATAGATTTTGCGATAGAACTCCCTCGCAAGCCCCCCGACGGAGGTCGTGTTGCCGGAATCCGTGAACCCCAACCCCCCGCTCGAGAGTCCGCCCAGGTGCCTATCCGGCGAGACGATCGCAACGGACTTCCCCATTTTTTTCGCCTGAACGGCAGAAGTGACGGCAGCGCTCGTCCCACCATAAATCACGATATCGAATTCGCTTCGATCTTCCCCACCTTCCCCGCCAAATGATTCCCCCATCCCCAAAACGAAGGCGAGTAAAACCACAAGCGCGCGGGTCAAAAATTTCCCACTGTTGCGCATTCTATACTCATCGTCGTTTAAAATTCCCGTTTTGCGCGACGTTTTGCGAGCCGTGGTGCGCAAGCTCCAACGGCGGACGGAACGGGAAATTTCAACGCGAAGTTTTATAAATGATATCATAGCAAACCTTTCATCAAATTACCAAAGGACCAACAGCCCCAAACCTCCACCGAACGCCCCGCACCGCGTCGCGCGACGGAAGCACTCGATACAAATACAATAGAGTATCGTCTCAGCACCCCACGAATCTTTGCACTTTTTTAGCCACAGTCCCAGAACGCCAGTACAGAAAGCCGCCCATTCAACCATGCCGTGCATTCTTGTTTCTCGAGAGTCCGATTGCAACGGAAATTGTACGGTCTCAGAAATCCAGGAAGCTGTGGAAGTGGGCAAACATATGACCTTGGATTTAACAATATCCAATAGTCTCAGAACCCCACGAATCTGTAGGGCTGTTGTACGGAAAGGAGATTTAAGATGACATATTTGGAAGTCTCAGAACCCTACGAATCTGTAGGGCTATTGTACGTACACGAGATTATGAACAGCAACGTCCTGAGTCTCAGAACCCTACGAATCTGTAGGGCTATTGTACTAATCTACCTGTATCCGACCAGTTGCAAATAGTCTCAGAACCCTACGAATCTGTAGGGCTGTTGTACCGTCCTGCGCAACAAGGGGATTCATACTTCCGTCTCAGAACCCTACGAATCTGTAGGGCTGTTGTACGGTTAAAAGAACGGATTTATCGCCAGATGAAGTCTCAGAACCCTACGAATCTGTAGGGCTGTTGTACCGAACAGAATTCCATTGCCGGAAGTTTCGACGTCTCAGAACCCTACGAATCTGTAGGGCTGTTGTACACAAATCCAAGCCGTTCGCGTTGGCGGGCGGTGTCTCAGAACCCTACGAATCTGTAGGGCTGTTGTACGGAGTATGCTTTGGAGAATAATATTCCGTTTGAGTCTCAGAACCCTACGAATCTGTAGGGCTGTTGTACTCTTTTGCGTCAATTAAGACGCAGTGCCTCAGTCTCAGAACCCTACGAATCTGTAGGGCTGTTGTACACTGAGCACACGTATTGTCATACGCGCACGCCGTCTCAGAACCCTACGAATCTGTAGGGCTGTTGTACAATAAAAGTAAAAACCAATGGCCTCCACATTGTCTCAGAACCCTACGAATCTGTAGGGCTGTTGTACCTCTAATTCTAGCAGAAAGAAAAAAAAGTGCAACGGGGGGTGGGGAATTTTTTACTTCATTCTTCACCACCCACTTCGATAATGGGAGCGGTGAGGCGTTCCATGTCGAATTCCCGACCCGTTAACGCTGTCATTTTCTTGAACGTGCCAAGTGGTATCGGCAAAAACTGCACGGTTCCCTCCGTCGGCGCAATGCGCTGGACTGCACGCTGCTCGGTCGAAAATGTGGATACGTTCGTGAGCAACTTGTAATATACAGATTCTTGAAGCATTAAATACCCCAACCGCTTCAAACCACTGAGAAAATGGGTGTACTGCCGGCGCATGGCTCGGTCGCCAGTCGGAATATCAAACAACACGAGTGCTACGGTTTCTCGCATACGTCAAAATCCAATTCGCCCTTGAAGTGAGTCCCCTTCTTCAACGCTTTCGTCATGTCAAGAACAAATTGATCCACGGCAGAATCCAAAGTCATTCTTTTCCTCGTATAAAGCACCTTCCGATGCGTTACTCCTATCAGTTCCTTCTTAAAATCGCAACTCAATTCCTCACCTTGACGTTTCCAAACCATCTCGTCAACACACGGACGAAATGGTTCCATCAAATCGTACGACAAATTATACGGGTTCGTCGCGCCACAATGCGCAATCCCAAGACTGGGGTGATATCCATGAATCGCCAGGGCGCGCGTCACGGTCGAACAGAGAATCGCATACCCATAATTGAGCGCAGCATTGATAGGCGACGCCTTACGCCGATGAAACTTCTTCCCAAAAAGCGCATTAAAGTAAAGCCTCGCTGCCTGCCCCTCGCGATTGGAACGATCGCCAGCTTCCAACGTCTTTTGATAACTTTGCCACTTGGTGTCGTCATATGCTAAACCCAAATGGCGGAGCAAATTTTCCTGCATCCTCAATTTTAAAAAAACAATTTGCCTCCAAATTTCCCTACAATGTTGCTCCGACCATGAAATCTGCTCCTTCAAACAGCGAGGTACAGCATGGTGGTCGTAATATCCTACAATTTCACCATATGGCGACCGTTTGGAATCGCAAAAGATCAAACGGATTTGCCTTTCGTGAAGCTCGAGAATCAATTGGGTCGTCAAACTGCTGCGAGACGAGGAAACCAAAATCGTTCGAACGTCAAAAAGTGGAATCGTTTCCTCCCCCTTTTCCTGCGTCCGAACGATCATCTGACCACACCCGTAGGATAAATGGCTCCCTTCTCCAACCACGACGACGCGCCAAGCAGGCGAGGTCATCGTTTCGACTTCCTCCTTTCGATACGCTCCTTGCCGCTCTCGCTGTCCTCATCGAACAGCGCTTCAATCGTCAGGTTTTTGAATCGCGGGAGATTGTACCCAAGTGAAACGTACGCGATCTTGATGAGGTCCAAACACGGAACGCCGGCGTTGAGGTATTTTTGATGTTCAGGCAAAATATTTAACGACGGATTCTCGCACATCAGCTTTTGCAACAGGAAGTGATAAAGCTCGAAATAGGACTGCATTCCCGGTCGCTTTGCGCGGAATTCACTAACATACTTGAGCGCCTGCGCCGACAGAACGTTCAGGTGCGCCGCATGATTTCGCACGACGATCGGAAGGTAGCCTGTGTCGCTTATTTGGAGGGCGTCATTAATTGCCGTTTGAAAGATTTCACGCCATTTTTTGCTGAAGTGACGCTTGATCGAATCGAGGTGCTTCCGACACGCCTCCTTATCAAACGGCTTCCCCGGCTCTGGATGATAATCGTTCTCCTCCTCTTTCTTCAAAAAATATCGGGTGAGAGCTAGGCATTCGTTCCATGTATTCTTCCCCTTTTTGTCGAGAAATGGGAGCAAAATGCGCAAATCTTCAATCGTACTTTTATCTTTCTGCAAAAAGAGTTCATAATCCCTTTCAAAAGCGGAGAATGCGATGTAGTATCGCGCGTTCGTCTTAATGAGATTTTTCACAGCGACGTACGCCACAGTGAGATAAAGTCCCGTGAGTGCCTTAAGCTGTTCAATCTCAAGAATTTTTTCAGACGCTCCTAACAAGCTGTTTTCTACGATTCTCTCTTTTTGACGCCTCAGATTCTCAAATGAAAAATTCGTTAGGGCTGCCGTCAGGGCGCGAATTTTGTCCTCAAGTGCGTCGTTTTCGTTCGGTTCTTCAATGTTTTCGTAGTACGTGTCGACCTGCTTCTCAGGAAGCCGAGTCAAAACGTAGCGGACAATTTCACGATTCCCCATAAGCGCATGGACGGTTTGTGGTTTTGTGTATCGTACAAGATACATAAAACGACGCGATTTAATCACATTGTTGACGATAAAATTCCGGAACGGATTGGTGGATTCCTTCTTCTCACGAGGAGCCTCTCCGTCCAAGAGGAGATTCTCCGCCAACCATTCGTCCGTGAGGCACTCGTGACTCTCATTGACACCGAGGAAAGCGATCGCCGCTTTGTATAAAGGTCGTTTCACACTGCTCAAGTCGGGCTTCATCTTGCCAATGCTCGCCAAAATCCGCAGCTCGGCAGCCACTCGCTCCGCAATTCTTGGCTCGTTAAAAATGGGGCACGCTTTGAATTCCAGCCTCTCGCCCAAATTCTCCAGCGTATCGATAAAGGCTTGGATATTTTCAAATTTATGGATGTATGCCGAAAGAATCTCGTTGATCTCTTTTCCCTCCCAAAAGTCGCACAAAAACGCGAGGAGTTGAACAAAGGGCACGCCATCCGCTTTCAATGCAACCTTGTCGATAAGCGACGCAGGATATTTGTCGGAAGAAAAAACAGGAAAACCATCCTTAAATTTTTCGAGGAAAGGATGAACATATTGCTCGATTTTTTCCCAAAAAACAACCGCATTATTGCGATAGAGACGCTCCTTCGCGTCCTCGTCAGCCGTTTCGCGCAGTTCCTCTACCATCAAGACCAGCTCGTCGGAATCGCAAATCGTGCGGTACAGAAGATAATCGAGAATCGTATAAAGTTTGGAACGATACGAGTCATACACTTTGTTTTTTATTTCAGGACAGCATAATTCGATGATATACTCACGCAATTTTTTCATGCCGATGCCGAGATTCTTCCCTTTTTTCAGGATGCTGAAGCAATAATACTCCTCCGCGATTGCCGTCTGCTCCGCGAGGCTCTCAGCCGACAATAACTCGAAAAGAATTCTCAAATTGATCGAAGAATTTGAGACAAATTTCGAGTTAATCCTGTCTATGAGGTTTTTGTAGTTTTCCTCAACGATTTTCCAAGATCCCGAGGCGCCGGTGAATTTTTTATTCAAATCTTTCTGAAAAAAGAAAAAACTCTTTTTGAAATGTGCTGTGTTGTGGCGAATCGTGCTGAGGATATAAATCGCATTCTTGTTGTGCGAAAAACGTTCATCCCTCATTTGCTTGCCAGCGGCAGCCGGTTTCTTCACTTTCATTTGAGGACGAGCACGAAATGCTTCCCCAAAATAGCCCAAGAATGGCTCCATGCAGCGGAGTATATCCTCCACCTTTTTCTCGTTGCAAAGCGATTTCCCTATTTGGTCGTCCGGAATCGGCACATCCTGGAGATTGTTGATACAATAGACGATATCGCCTACATATAGACCAAGAATCTTCAAGATATCGAGGATATTGTGGATGATCTGAATTCGCACCGTGTCGCGCGGAAACTTTTCTCCAAAAAACATCTCCTCCAACTCACCCTTCAGACCGAGATAATCGTCCGAATCTCGTTCAGCGGGGTTGTTCACGAGAGCCTCCAACGTGCTGCGCGACAGACCGATCTCCTCGTCGATGCGATCAATCGTGACGCTGCCGGGCACCCGATGTGGGAGGCACAAACTCTTTCCTCTCGAGTCGGTGTCGACGACCAACTCCGCTCGATTTCCTTTCCCGAAGGAAGTGATCGCAAGCCGACCCTTTTCGCCGTGCGCAAAAACCGACTTGACTCCCATGCGCTTGGCGCGTGTTTTCTTGTTTTTCGACATTTTTCCGCTCCTGGGTTCGAATCTGGCAAGATTAATTTAAACGCAAAAACAAAAAAATTCGCGAAATTTCCGCATTCTCTCAAAGCAGAAATCAGCGAAAATTGAACGGTAGAAGTATCTTTGCAAGCACCAACGGTTCGACGGGGTTCGTCAGCTGTTTTTGGAGCGCCTCGACTCGCTGCGCGCCCAAATATGGCATGGTATCCACAACGGATTGCGTCTTTTTCGCCAATTCGTCGCGGCACGACGAGTCATAGTAGAACAGCCCACCGAGAATCACGCAGGCGATCGTCCCCAACGTGCCTTGGCAGTCCGCAACCATTTCGTACGCTTCGCGAAGGCGGCGGCAGCGCTGCGTTTGATCCGACGTCAGAAGCGCACGATAAAATTGGATCATTTCCCAAGGATGCTGGCGGTCGCCGGTTTTCCAATTGGCGGACTGGCTCACGTATTCTTCCGCGATTTTTTCGTCAAAACCGTTCGCCAAGAAGCGCAAAAAAGCGTGGTGTGCGTACTTTTCGCCCGCCTCCTCCGAGCGCGCAAACTGCGTCGCAGCGTCCGCAAGCGTTCGACCGAGGTGCGCCTCCAACTCTTCTCGCACCGTGGACGGAAGCGGATCGGAATCCATCATCGCAATCACTTTGTAGGACGTCGTCTGCAAGATTTCGCGTCCCCGTTCCTCCGGCTCGCTCAGCAATCGAAAACGCTCAAGCGCACGGTCGAACATTTCAATCGCCTGCGCATTTTGATTCCTGAATGCGTACAACTGCCCCATAGTCGAAAGGACCTGCCCAAAATATCGGCGTCCAGGGATTGCTTCGCTATATCTGAGCCACGGTTTCACGGCATTTTCCGCATCCTGAAAATCATAATTATTCATATACGCGACGGCGACGTGCAGCGACGCGAGACACGTGAGGGGCGCGTCCTCTGGAAGCAGCGTGTTGCACAAATCGACAAATTCTCGTTCATACTGGGCAAAAACGTCCGTCCGCCCTCGATGATTGCACTCAGCGAGTTGCGTCGTGAGCCACACCAGACGCATACGGGGATAAAGCTGCGAATCTTTGGGAGAAAATTGCTTCAACCAGCGGATTTGCCTCGCGAGAACGTTCATCTGAATGGCTTTCGAATAGAGATGCTTCTGCGTAAAATCGAGGTACTTCTTCCACAATTGCGCGTCAGAACGAGCCTCCTCGCCCTGATTCCGCAGGAGAACATTGACGACCGAGTTCGGATTCTCGGCATCGGGACTATTCAGCAGGTCGCGCCAGTCCTCTTCGTCAAGAGGGTTTCGCGTACAGAAATCGTCAATCGCCTTACGAAGCCCCTCAGGATTGGAATCGAGAAGACAGGTGTTTTCCACCCCGAATATCTCAACAAACCTTCGGACGATGTGCCACTCCAGCAATGCGCCACGACGTCCGCGTACCCAAGCCAGGGATGCGCGTCTTTGGAGATGATCCGACCCGTGAGCGCGATGGATTTTGCACGCTGCGGATTCAAACGCGACAGGCGATTCAGACAGAGCGCACACGCACTTTGTAAGATTTTCGAGTCTCCCGGCTCAAGCTCACGCTGCTCAACGAGAACTTCGAGCGCCGTCTCCTCATCAATGGGAATGAAGCGCACAATGAGGTCGAGAAGAGTGTCGATTCCGGGGAGCCACAACTCGCCGTGGATTGGATGAAGGCTTTCGATGGGAATCCCAAGGATGCCGCACGGCGCGTTGAGAAGGGCATCCACGGCATGGCGATTTTCATCGAACGAATTCCCCGTCGCGTGAAACCCTGGTCGCAGTTCCTCGAGAGCCACGCCGTCCGGGACGAGAACGGCAATGATTCGCCCTTTCTCCTTCTTTTTGGTATTTTGAGAAAACACCTCGGAGGAATCGAATCGAGAACCCGTTTCGTCAATGAGAACCGTCCATTTCTTCGCGGCGGGGAGATTATTCACGAAGTTCGCGTGAACATTCTCGTATCGGAGTTCGCGACCTTGATACTCAGCAAGTCCTGAAGTCACTTGGAAATTCTCTCCTCGAGACACGTTATTTTGACGCATTTGCCGTTCCAATTTTTCGTCTTCCTGCCCGCGTTTGCGTGAGGTTTTTCCCTCCTCGAATTTGGATTTCATTTTCCCTGCCAGAAATTCATCGTATTTTTTCTTCCTTTTTAGTTCATCGAACAAGAGTTGAAGAGCCGATTCCCCCTTGCCGCTCGCCCCCAGCTTCCATGCTTTCGCCGTATACTCGCGGAACAAGAGTCCATCCTGGACACTCTCGTCGACTTCCGCAGCCGCTTCGGGATAATGCCTCAAGAATTCGGCGCGGACTCTTTCCAATTCACTCTCGTTCCCCCAGCTGGCAAACTTCTGTATCTCGCGCAGCAAATCTTTTTTCTCGGGCTTTCTCTCAGACTCAGGCACCTCTAGAATATCATATAACATAGACAGAAATTCATTCCCCAGACGAGAGGAGAGGGACTTATCTACCAGACGCTTTCCTTCTTGCGAATCAAAAAGCCTCCCGGATTTTTTCAAGCGCCTTGCTTCGTTAAGAAGACAGACGCACTTTGCACCCCATTTTTGTGTAGCTTGAATCTTCCCGCGTGCGCTTCCGTCTTTCTTCAAGATTTTCGCTTTGCATTCCTCGCAAGCGGCAGAATCCCCATTAAGCAGAGCGCGGCGAAATTGAATCCACAGGTCAGTGTTCTTTGCGTTCATAACTATTTTCCTCGAATGCTCACACGAAAATTTCATCGAATCTTCCGTCTTCTGTTCTCTTCCTGTGGACTCAATTCTACCAGACGCGAAAAGGAAAGTCAAGTACTTTCCCCCAAAAAATTTAATTTTTTTCAAATTTTTATTTCGAACCACTCGACCACCAAGAAATTCCCCCCGATCGGCTCCCTCAAATTGAAAGAGGACGAAAGAAAGAAAAAAATTTTCCCCCCCCATTGCACCTTTTTTTCTTTCTGCTAAAATTAGAGGTACAATAGCCCTACAGATTCGTAGGGTTCTGAGACGTTTTACGTTTGTAAAGTATACTTACGATACAGTACAATAGCCCTACAGATTCGTAGGGTTCTGAGACGGGAGAGTCTCCCGGCACCATGCCGTCGAATGTACAATAGCCCTACAGATTCGTAGGGTTCTGAGACTCCATGCCCCAATACTGGAGGTGGGGGGAGGGTACAATAGCCCTACAGATTCGTAGGGTTCTGAGACTACCGCATACTTGCGGCTTGGGGCCTTCCAGTACAATAGCCCTACAGATTCGTAGGGTTCTGAGACCCTCGGGCAAAATAATACCCTCGGCTTCTAGTACAATAGCCCTACAGATTCGTAGGGTTCTGAGACGGATGCACTCCTCCAAAAGATCTAGTGCATCGTACAATAGCCCTACAGATTCGTAGGGTTCTGAGACCGTAGACACGGAGAGCTTTTCGGAGCGAAGGGTACAATAGCCCTACAGATTCGTAGGGTTCTGAGACCGAAAGTTTAGCCATAAGTGGCTCCTTTCTGTACAATAGCCCTACAGATTCGTAGGGTTCTGAGACTACTCCACTCCGTTAATCGGCGTATTTTTAAGTACAATAGCCCTACAGATTCGTAGGGTTCTGAGACCTTAACGTGTGCGCAGGAGAAATGGATACAAGTACAATAGCCCTACAGATTCGTAGGGTTCTGAGACGTTTTGGAACAGGGTACCGCGGAGGGTATCACGTACAATAGCCCTACAGATTCGTAGGGTTCTGAGACAAACTTTTTCGTCTGCGAAAACATGGACGAGTACAACGGTCCTACAGGCAGGTCGTGGATGAGAGACGAAAGAAATTCCGACAATTCGACCAGCGCAGAAAAATTTTTTCGCAATTCTGTCAGAAACGGATGCAATCGGTACTAATCTTGTGTTGGAAATGTTTCAAAAAAAGTTCAACTCAGGAGATTTGCTATGTTGTGTCTTTCTTTCGTTTTGGTTGCCGCCTTGGCATTGGTGAATTTTGCACAGGTCGTCTGCGCGCAGGAGTTAATCTTGGAAGAGGCTTGCTTCTCCGTTGAGGAGTGCAACTCGTTCCGTCAGCGCTGGATCGAAGCGGGCGATCAGGGGAGAATACGTCTTGTCGAGGAAATCGGCGAAACGGGCGCGGAACGTACTGCAAGAAGCAAAGGGTGGGAAAAACTGCTGGGCAAGGAACATAAAGCTCCCAACCACTCGCAGGGATTCGATCAGGTGTGGCGCTCCTCCGACAGAACCGTGCATGTGATCGAAGCGAAGGGAGGGAACAGCCCGGTCGAAACGCACTACAGAAGTCCAGAACTCCCTGCGGGTTTCAAGCAGGGGACGCCAGAGTGGTGCGTCGAGTCGGCAAAGAAGACCCTCAAGAGCAACGTCGCAAGCGAGGCGGAGAAGCAGATGGCAAAAATCGTGCTCGAGGCGGCAGAAAAAGGCAAGTTGAACGTCCACGTCATTCGGACGAAGCACGTTTTAGGGTCGCCCTCCATGCCGGTTTGGGAAAGTATGAAGAGAAGCACGGAGAAGTCGATGGAAATGGCGTCCAAAGCCCTTCGCTCCCTCCGAACGGCAACACCAGCAACCCACGCAGCCCACACGATTCCCAATGTGGGAACCTCCGCAAGCGTGACGAACTCGACTCAAACCGCGACCCAAACCGCAACCCAAGCGGCGACCCAAACCGCAGGCAAAACGGCGTCGAAGACGGCAGCCTCCGTCGCAAAAGTCGCAAAAGTCGCTGGAGCGGCGGGCGTAGCAATCGATGTCGGACTCCGAGCGCACGAGGCAGTCGAAGTGGAAAAGCAGTACAAAGCGGGGCAAATCACGAAATCAGAGCGCGGCAAAGCCCACACGAAAAACGCTGCCGGAATGGCGGGCGGTTGGGGCGGTGCGGCAGCTGGTGGCTACGGCGGCGCGGCGGTTGGCGCAGCAATCGGGTCGGTCGTGCCCGGTCCCGGAACCGCTATCGGTGGGTTTGTCGGTGGGGTCGTCGGTGCCGTTGGTGGCTACTTCGGCGGAGAAAAAGCCGCAGAAGCGACCGTGGACGCCTGCTGGGATTGAGCCTCCGCCTTGGCGTCCGACGGGGCGTCGCCGCGGGGAGGGAGATAAGAACTCCCTCCCCCAGAGCGTTGCGTGCAGACCACGGATTCGAAAGACCACGGATTCGAAAGACTATGGGTTCAGGATTTTGTCAGCTGCCGCACTTTGGAATTCCATCGACATCTGGATGCCACCCTCAGGCTCGACGGTACACCACGAGTCGTACCCAATCCGCTCCATCTCGCGACGCATAAGCGCCCAATCGACGCTCCCTTCGCCAAGGCGACACCACCTCCCGCCCCTGCCGTCGGGGTTCAGTTTGAAATCCTTCAGATGAATACGACGAATATTCGTCCCCAAATATTGGAACCACTCTCGAGAATCCGCGTACTTCATGTGGTTGCCCAAATCGACATAGGCTTTGACGTTCGGATGATCGAAAGAGAGGATGAAATTGGCGGCGAAATTGGGCTTGACCCACATGTTGTTCCACACGTTTTCGATCGCAATCACGATTCCCTTTTCGACGGCGCTCGGAATGAGCCGCTCGATCCGCTTCCGTGCCGCCTGCATCTCCTGATTGTGGCGATCGATATACGCTTGGTAGGGGGTGTTGTCGCCCGCGACGACTTTCTTGAGGAGGTTCGTTTTTTCGTCAAACTCGATCTCGAACTCCCAGGCTTGGGGCATCGGCACGCCACCAATCGCCCCGGGGACGAGCAATACCGTGTCGGCACCGAGAGCGGCGGCGAGTTGGAGACGCTCTTCCGTATTGCCACCCATAAGCGAGTGGAACGTGAAACCCAATCGGTCGGCAACCTTTTTCGCCTTGATCGCGTCCTCAATCGAGGCGTTTCCTTGCACCTCCATCCCCATGAAACCATGGGACATGATTTTCTCCATCATCTGCTCGTCGGGGAGCGTCCCCAACCACGCTTTTTTCGGCTTCGTCTTAAATTGGGGGGCTTCCTCCGAAAGAAGGAGACCGGGACGTGCAGCAACGGCAGCCGCCATCGCACTAAAAGTGAGGAAATCTCTTCGATTCATTGTTAATTCCTTTCAAAAAATGGAAACAAAATGGTCGTCTATCCAACCTTAGACTTATTTTTGGTGCGGCGCGAATTTCGCGACAACACCCAATCTCTCGCACAATTGTTTCAACTCAGGAGAGTCAGACGCCTTCGGAAATCGAGGGGCGTGCTTCTCCAAGAAAAAACGGCACTCGGCAGGATTTTCTATCGGTGGGCAATATTCCCCATCCCAACAAGGGAAGGAGCCATATATCGTGGGTTCGAAACGAAAGTTGATCGGTCCGTGCTCAATAGGTCGCTGGCACTCGGACCACAATCTTCGTACAAACGTCGCGGGCGAAATCGCCTCCATCCGCGTGAGAATCGCTATCGCGAGACGCTCGCTCGATACGATTCGCGACAACTCCGGCAGGCACGTTTCGGGAGCACGAAGTATGCACTCCAACGTTTCGTCATCGGGTCTCGCCGCCCTGCGCAACTCACAATCGGCAAGGAGAGCGAGCCAAACGGGAGTCATGTCCCCCCGGAAGTCGCGCCAAGCGGAAATTTCGGAGACTTCGGCAAGAAAACGAGACCGCTGCGTCGACTCCAACCCTCTCTCCATCACCAAAAGCATATGCTCGGCAAGCAAATCGTCCGCGCTATATTCTTCATCAGAGTTGCACGCCGCCAAATGATAATAACGAATCATCGGCTGAAGCTCCCAAAATCCCGCAAGAAAGTCGAGTCTCCAAGAATGAAGCTCCCCTGCCGAGTCTTGTTCGTGAGAAGCCACGAAACCCGCGTCAAATCTCACGTCCTCGCACGGCGGAGCAAGCGCCAGACGCAGAAGTGCATAAAAACCGAAACGATTCTCGGGCGCAATCTCGAGAAGTGCGCAAATCGCGCGTCTTTGATTATCGAGCGCAACAACACTGTTGGACAAATCGTCCGCCTCGGGGAGCGGAACGTCGATTTTCGCCTTGGAGGCAAGCGCTCGAATGGCAGGGGTGTATCGATCCGACGAACAAAACGCCTCCCAAAAAGTACCAAACGCGACCTCGTCATAATCGCGAACGACGGCGGGAGAAATCTTCGCCCGAACGATCGCGTCGTACGCTCTCGCCGCTTTTGTCCCTACTTTTTCGAGCGCAGAAATCGCGGCTAGCGAGACGACATCTTCATAAAAAGCGAAATCCGAAGCGCCCACCAAAGCCGTGCGCGAATCCGAAATCGCAAGGATGAGCGCGTCGATTGCCTCCGACGGAAGCGCGCCTCGCCACTCCCCCAACGCCTCGGCTGCCCTGGCGGAGACGATGGGATCTGCGCTCCTCAATTGCTCGATCAAGTACGGAATAAACGCGTCGCTGCGCCATTTTCCCATGAGCGACACTGCGCTCTCGGCGCAATTCGGCGTCGTTCTGGCGGTCTCGAGAAGCAATGCCGTATCCTCGTCTCGAAATTGGAGCTTGTCGAAATGAAAGTCGAGAAAAAGGAGAATCCGGCGGCGCTCCTCGACATTGGAAGAACCCAGAGCGGCACGCGCTTCAATCATGAAATCGTCGAGAGAATCGAAGCGCGATATGGTGCGGTAGAATTCGGGCGTGCCGACAATCTCGCCATTTTCGTTCACGAGGCGGAACGCAAGGCACGTTTGGTCGTCAGGCGGAGGCGACAGAGCGTGAGCAACCCCACACGTGAGCGCCATGCAGACGACGAAAAAGAGCGCGCACGCACGAAAAACGCGGGGGACTGCTGTCATTTTTATTTTCGGTGTATTTTTCATCCTAAAATCCGGATTGATCCACAACTTTTCCATCGCTCCTGTTGCAAAGGTATTGGAACGTCTCCAAATCGACGCTGTAGGAGACCCTTCTGGTGGAATTATCGCAAAAGACGGCGTTGAATCCCCCCGAATGCACGCCCCCGAAAATGTTGGTGACGCTCGCGCCAGGGCGATCTTGCATCGGTTGCGAGACAGCCCAACGCGTGATGTCCTGATTGTGTCCGATGAAACACCCCTCATTGTCGTCCGAGGCGGTTCCGTCGGAATAATCATCAGGCGAAAGGTACTTTTCACCAATGAGAATAGTGTTGCTCGTTCCGTCGCGAACTTCCGCCACCGTGAGTTGCGTTCCGTTGCCGAAGAGACCTTTGAAGTTCTTGGAGGCTTCGCGAATCTTACTCTCGGTTGCGTTCGAGGAGGAGTAGCTATTGAGGAACCAACTTCCGCCATCGAGGCAGGATTCGTAACTCGAAACGCCACCGTTGCCTGCGTAATCAGAGCGCGCGAGCGTACTCACGGAGACACTCGAGGGACTGCTTCCTACCCAGAAACTCGTGCCGTTGGGGTAGCTATAAGCGATAGCTGGTCGGCGCGAGGGACAATAGAGCATGGGGAGAGGCGTCGTCATTAATGTCTGCGCGCCAGAGGTTTGCGACGAGCCAGACGCCGTGAGTTGGTGGAGCGCGGTTTGCTCCAAAAATGGCAACATGTTGTAGAACACCCCCCCGGGCTGCTTCCATCCTGCGCCACGATCCGGGTCGCCCGTCCAACGCCAGCCCCACCCCCCCGTCGGGTAGTGGCGATAATTGGCTTCCGCATTGAGACACGCTTGTCCCATGTTTCGGATATTATTTTGGCACTGCATGTTTCGCGCCGCCTCGCGCGCCTGCTGAACGGCAGGAAGAAGAAGCCCAACGAGCATCCCAATAATAGCAATGACAACGAGCAGCTCAACCAGCGTGAATCCGTTGCGCGTGTGTTTTTGGAACATGATATTTTCCCCTGAAGTCGAAAAAGCACCCCATGATTTTTGAAACAACACTCATTATACACGAGGTGGTGTGCGTTGTCAACGAGAAAATGGGAAAAAAGTGGAAATTTTTTTGTTAGCTTCTCGTGTCGGGATCGAACGTGGGGAATTTCTCTCCGTACTCGTTCTCCTTTAAAATTCCCGTTCTGCGCGACGTTTTGCGAGCCGTGGTGCGTAGCTCCGACGGCGGACGGAACGGGAAATTTCAACACGAAGTATTATAAAAAACTGGATAAAAACTTTTACGGCGGGGGTGGAAAAAAAAATAGAAAATGGTATACTGAAGGTGAGTGTATTTTTCCACGTTTTGTTCCTTTGGGGGCTGTCTCCTTTTGGTGACAATTTCCCCGTTTTTACATTGCAATCTAACAGATGCAATTAATACGACCCAGAGCCATGTCCACATCCAACAAGCGTGCGCCCGTTACGCATTTTCACCCCATCAGCAGTCCGGATTATGTCCCGCTTGAGCAGCTTCGCGAGTTACAAAGCCGTCGATTGGCGCACATGGCGCGACGCGCATACGAAAATGTCCCTCTTTATCGCGAACGCATGCAGGCGAAAGGAGTGACGCCAGACGATATCCAATCCATCGACGATATCTCGAAACTCCCGTTCACGATGAAATGCGATCTGCGCGACACGTATCCTTATGGTCTTTTCGCGTCGCCACTCAAGGATATTGTTCGTCTTCACGCCTCGAGTGGCACGACAGGGAAGCCGATTGTCGTCGCGTACACGAAAGAGGATTTGAGCGTCTGGGACGAAGTGGTGGCACGAGCGCTTGCGGGCTACGGTCTCACCAAAAACGACATTATCCAAAACTCCTTCGGATACGGACTTTTCACGGGGGGGCTTGGACTTCATGGCGGAATCGAACGCTTGGGCGCTCTTGCCGTCCCTGTCTCGGGTGGAAATACGGAGCGACAAATCCTTCTCATGAAAGATTTCGGCGTCACGGCAATCAGCTGCACTCCGAGCTACTTCGTTCATCTGATCGATAAGGCGCAGCAAATGGGGTTGGATATTCGTGAATTCCCCCTCCGCGTCGGAATCTTCGGGGCGGAACCGTGGACGGAAGCAATGCGCGCCCACATGGAAGACGCTGCGGGCATTCGAGCCTACAACATTTATGGTCTCTCCGAAATCGTTGGACCAGGCGTTGGTTCTGAGTGTTGGACGCAAGAGGGAATGCACATTTTCGAGGATCATTTCTACCCCGAAATTATCAATCCTCAAACGGGCGAAACGCTCCCGGATGGCGAGGAGGGCGAACTTGTCCTCAGCACGTTGAGCAAAGAGGCGATGCCGATGCTTCGATATCGAACGCGCGATATCACCACAATCGAACGAGACACCTGCCCATGTGGACGCACCATTCGGCGCATCCGACGCATTTCTCGACGAAGCGACGATATGCTTATTATTCGTGGTGTCAACGTTTTCCCCTCTCAAATCGAAACGGGCATTCTGCGCGTCGAAGGAACACTCCCGCATTTTCAAATCCTCCTCACGCGCTCCGGTGGGTTGGATCAAATGGAAGTTCGCGTCGAAGTGAATGCCGACGTTCTCGGCGACACGATTGCGTCCATCGAGGGATTTAAACAAAAAGTCGCTCAATCCATTGAAAATATCATCGGTCTGCATATTCGAGTGACTCCCGTCACGCCGCACACGCTTAAGCGCAGCGAGGGGAAAATCAATCGAGTGGTCGACCTCCGAAACGAGGGAAAATAACGAAAAGAATAATGGCGATATCTCGACGAGTACTCATTCAACGCCTTCGGGCGCTTCAACTCTCGGGCGTTTTGGAGATTTCCAACGCGCTTCGACCGCAGCTTTGCGCACTTTTGGCGGCTGCCGATTCGTCCGTGGAGACGAATGTTTCCCACGTCGCGCCTCCAGCCCCCTCTGCACCCTCGTATAGTACGCCAGACTCGCGCCCCGGCTCATGGGAAGCGTCGAGGACTGAGTCCGCCAAACTCGCGGTGGAAGAGAGACGTGCTGAAGAGAGACACCCCGTCGAGCACAATCAGACTTCCACCACACCCTATCCAGAGGATATTCCCTATCCGTGGGAAGTAAAACGAACCCGAAAACCAGGTATAACGAGTATGAACGCACCAAAAAAAACACCGCCGCCGCTTGAGGTTCTTGTGCCACACGAGGATTTGAGCTATCTTGCCGAAATGTCGGATCGACACGAAGCGCTCCGTCTGCTCCACGAAAAGGTCGCACGCTGCACACGCTGCTTGGAGTTGGTGGCGAACCGATCGCAAACGGTTCTTGGCGTGGGAAATCCTTATGCCGAGTTGATGTTTCTCGGGGAAGCACCCGGCAGAGACGAAGACAAGCAGGGCGTCCCTTTCGTCGGTCGCGCAGGAAAACTTCTCTCGGACATGATCGAGAAAGGGATGCGGATTTCGCGCGCGGAGGAAAGCTACATTTGCAACATCCTTCGTTGCCGTCCGCCAGGAAATCGCAATCCGTTGCCGATTGAGGCGCTCAATTGTCGATATTTTTTGGACACACAAATATCGATCATTCGTCCGAAATTCATCTGCTGTTTGGGCGCGTGCGCATCGCAATTTTTGCTCAACGAGACGACGACCATTAGTCGAATGCGCCTCCGGGAGTACGAATACCGAGGCGCGAAGGTCGTTTGCACGTACCACCCCGCGTATCTTTTGCGCAATCCGTCGCAAAAAAAGGCGGCGTGGGAAGATTTGCAATTCCTCATGAAGCTCATGGGGATTGAACCACGAGCATCGAGTTGATTTTTTCACCATTATAATGCCGGGATATTTCGCCCGGCATCATATACTCGTTCTCCTTTAAAATTCCCGTTTTGCGCGACGCTTTGCGAGCCGTGGTGCGTAGCTCCGACGGCGGACGGCACCGGAAATTTCAACGAGAAGTACTATAATACTGCCACGCCCCTTAAGGAAGAATGAACTCCATGCCGATTTTTTGCGGCTTCAAACCACATGCTTCGTAAAATTTAATCGCACCCTCGTTGCAGCTCCACACGTTCAGCGTGACGTTGTAGCAGCCACTCTCTTTCGCGAAATGAAGCACATGGTCGTACAAACTTTTCCCGATGTGGTGCCCTCTCCTCTGGGCGTCGACGCAAAGGTCGTCGATGTAGAGGGTTTTTATGTCGGTCAAAATGTTGTCGTTCGGGTGCTGTTGAAATATACAAAACGCGTAGCCAACCACGTGATTCTCGTCATTCGTGCAGACGAAAACGGGTCGATTCTCGTCGCGCAGCAAGGTTTTAAGCTGGGCGTCGGTGTATTTTTTCGCCCCCGGCTTGAACAAATCGGGTCTGCCTTCTTGGTGGATTTGCAAAACTTGGCGCAAAAGTCGATTGATGCCGTCGACGTCGTTCTCGTTTGCCCTGCGTATCATAAGGACTCCTTGAAAAATGGGGTTAAACGGCTGATTTGATCATGCTCTTCGGCGGATTTGACGAGAAAAGAGGAGGATAATCGTCGTCAAAACGAAAGGGATTCCGCAATAGAACAGGAAGGAGTTGATCTTCGCGAAACTTTTTGCCGAGAAATCTGCGGGCTTCGGCATTTTGCGCCCGGCAGGCTTTTTTTCTGGCGCGGGCTTGCCCAACTTTTTCGCCTCGGCAACCGCCGCAGCTTCCGCCTTTGCGCGTTTTGCTGCCCGCGCCTTTTGAACCATTTCGCGCACGTCCGACGCCCACGGCGTGTACTTGAGCGGAATCAGCGTCGAGGAGAAAAGTATCCCAACCAGCAACAAAACCAATATTCTCGAGAATGCTTTCATTTTTCGTCCTTTCCTTTTGTGCCTGAAATATAGCGTCCGAAATTGTTCCAAATCCACGTCACGTGCATTCCGAGGTGGATGCCGAGGAGCGCGAAGAGAACGAGTACGGAGCGTTTGTGCATGTAGCTCACGAAACCATCGTTGGGAATGGATATCCCCAATCGAAAGAGAAAATCGCGAGAAATAAGGATGCCGCTCAACACGACGATACCCATCGTGAGATAGAGCAGAAGGTCGAGGAGGAGGTTGAATCGCACACGCAGGGACGTCTTCGCGCGGAAGAAATGTCCGACGGCGTAGACTAACCAATCCCAATTGACGTACAAGTGCGCGATTAAAAGCGGCACAAAAAGGACGCCAAGCCACTCGTGCGGCATGTCGCCCGTCATGGAATGGAGCGAAAGAACGACCATTCCCAAAAATAGGAAAATATCTATCCTAAACTTTAATAAATTCAGCGGTGTTTTCATAAAAAACTCCAAAAACAGGGTTCAGCGTCCCTTAAAAGCGGACGTAAACTATAAATTGTACGCGCAGAAGCCCGCGACTTCTCGATACTCATACATCAACCAATGAGCTTCGTCCCAAGTGAGGTTTGTGATTTCGCACAACTCATTTTCCTCTGCGTCCAAAAAGAGCAATTGATAAATCGCCTCGTTTTGGGTTCCACTCGATAATTTTGCCCCTCTTCGAATTCGAAAGGATCGCACCCTGAGCAAATCGAACTCTCGCGACCGAGAAAAACCGAGGAATGCCTTTTCGCACTTGATTCTCCCCATCTCAAACGACCACCGCTCGACGGAGAGAGGCGCGAACGCTCCACGCAAGCACTCCCAAATACAATACCCACCGACGAGGAAAAAAGGGAGCATGAAGAGGTGGAACCACCCCAATGGCTGCTCGAGAATCTGAGGAACAAAAAGCCACAGCGTTCCGTTCCACACTGCCGCGAATGGGATATCAAAAAGGATGCGCCACGAGAATCTTTCTCGACGCGAAAAGACGATCGGCGCGTACTCGCCCTCCTTCCGCCACCGCGTCTTGGCAGGCTTTGGATACTCTGGGCAAAATGCACTTGCCGGGTAGTCCACACTCAATCGACAATCCTGCTCCGAATACACATCGCGCTCTTCGCCCAAAGCGCACGGAGCGTCGGCATTTGGAGTGTTTTTCGTCTCTCCTCCTAAAAAACCATTTTGTTTCAAAAAACGATTGGAGGCATCGAGAAACCAGTCTTGAGCATCATTTAAGCTAGAAAAAGAGTCCAAAAGCACGACGACACGTTGCTCGCAAAGGAGTTCGATCTGCCGCCACTCTCCATTTTCTCCATCGGACGGGACGATCTTCAGACGAAAAAATAGAATTTCATCCATGGGCACAAACAGCGTGCGACGAAAAAACGGTCCCAGCCCGACCTCCTTTTGAAAGCCGGCGCAATTCAGCGTTCCTCTTTCGTAGCACAAAATCACGCGCAAGAGAAGAAAAACCGCCAAAACGTCGAAAAGGTAGAAACAATAGCGATGGAGTGCCGGGGGCGGGGACTCCGCAGTCGCCAGGGAGACGCAGCCGAACGTCCAAACGACGACCCACAACGCGAGAAACGCCGCTAATATCCAAGACGATTTTGCGTGCAAAGGTCGCGCGTAGTACGTAACGACTTTTTCGTCGCAAAAGCAATGCGGCGGCACGTGTGTGTCTGTCGTGTTTTTCGTGTTCGGCATAATGACCCTCTCGGCATTGAGACGCTGGCTCGAGCGGTGTACCCAGCGCAAACTCCCTCTCTTCAATTATTCTACACCAAAAAAAGTCCAGAAACAAGGGGAAGCTACTCGAGCGTGGGATACACCTTTTCGCCACGCCGCTGCGCGTCCTGAAGGTCGGTCTCGTACACACTATAAAACGGGGAGAGCATATCGAGCCACAGGACGATACGATGACGCTCCTCAGGCGAGAGCTTCACGCCGTAGTGGTCCCCATCGACGATCGGCATGAGACGAGACGCCTTCGCGCCGAATTGCCCCGGAACCGTGTGCGTCGAATTCCCATAGGAGTAAAATCCGAAGCCGCGACTCATCAAATTGAAATACGATTGATAATATCGCTTCTGAATCGGCTCAGCCGCAAGCGAAAACGTCTTGCTCTCGGGCTTCGCGTGGCACTCGACGCAGTGTTTGTCCAACACGGGCTGCACCAAATCGATAAAATTCGCGGGTCGGCTCCCCTCCACGTCGGGCGAGAGGGCGGAGGGAGGACGCCGAAACGCCTCGGGGAGGTTGCTCGTCGCTTGAGTGATTCTTCCCTGCGGCTCGTGGCACCCCACACACCCCACCTTGTCCCCTGGTTGGAAGTACGTTCCGCTGCGCATCGATTGGACGGTCTCGCCTTTTTCGTCCAGCGCTTGGAAGAAAAGCTCCACTTGCGCCGGCACGTTGAAATGCGCGGACCCATCCTCCTCAACGGGAACGGTACCCAACACGCCACGAACGAGATTCACGCTGTCGCTTGAGGAAGGCTCACGAAATCCCGTGTCGTGCGCGGGCCCAGACGGAACCGACATTGTGTAGAGCTGAACGACTCGAAGCGCCGTGATTTTCGTCCCCTCCGGAAGCGGACGCAGACTCGAATAAACGTTCGCGAGTGTCACGGTTGCCTGAGGTCGCTCAAAAATATCGCGCGGCGGAAGTTTCACGAACTCCTGCGTCGGAATCGTCCCCGGCGCAACCAACTCCGGCACGACAATAGGTCGCTTCGTCGCTTTGAAAGGGATCGGCGAGGCGCACCCAATCTCCGCATCTCGATAGAGCAACTCGCGATTCCCAAACCTGTCGAGGAGATAAATTCCATAATCTCCCCGAACCGGTGCGTTCCACTGCATCCCGATATTGTGCGACATTTTGAAGTCCGCCACGGCAAGGAAAATATCCTCCGAGAGAGGTCTCGCGAACCCCCAGACCTGCGCCCCGCCCTGGCTCTCGGGGAACGCAACGTCGGGAGTCAAACGCTTCACGCACGCCATATCGTCGCCCGGCTGGTCGAGACGCGGCTCTTCGCGATCCGCCTGAGAGGGATCGATCAGGATGAGCGATCCATAATTTTGACCATGGTGCGGTCCCGCCGTCGCGATAAAAAGATTCGAGTTGGGAATCGCCTGAATGTCCATCTCCGTGTCGGCTCGATTCCTCCGGACCGTGAGATTCCCATGAAGCTGGCGCGGATTGGAGCCGTTGAGACTCATCACCCACGGGTGGTGAGCCGTGCAGCCGTGTCGATCGATATAATCCCACCGCGTCCAAACGATCTGCCCATCGTTCGTGACGCTTGGCGCCCACTCGTTCGTTTCATGATAGCTCAAACAGCGCATTTTGGAGCCGTCGAGGTTCATATCGAAAACCGTGTACGTTGGGCACTCGCGCCCGCAGCGCAAGTAGCCGCCGCGCCGCTCGGAGATGAACGCAATTCGATCGTTCGGAAGGAAGCAGGGGTAGAAGTCGTTCCACGTTCCGTCCGTGATTTGTTGGAGATTTTTTCCATCCGCGTCCACGACGAAAATATGAAGCGCGCGTCCCGCTTCCCAATGCCCCCACGATTGGGTGTGGAAATTTTGATCTCTCGATCCCTCGCACTCCACATAGGCGAAAGCGATTTTGTCCGCTTCATAATTGAGCGCGGGAGTCGCAAATGCGCCGGTCGAAAGCGTTTTGCCCGCAAGACGCCCCGACTCGACGAGGGAGTTCTCCAAGAGATTTCGCGCGCTCGGCGCGTCGCTAAAAGCGCCCTCCAAAACAAACACACCGCCGCCGGGGAGAAAATTGATGCCGTAGTATTGATCGCAAAGATGATTGAACGTGGCTCGGTGTTTTTTCACGAACAGGAGCTTGTCAAAATCCAACTCCGGATTGGCAAACAACACACGCCGACGCACGGCACACAATTTCTCGAAACGCACGAACAACTCCTCCTCCGACGCCTCCTGAGAGAGCGTGTCGGGCGCAAGCGCCAAAAGCTCCGACTCAAGCTGAGCGGGGAATTTCTCCGACGAAAGAACGCGCTTCAATCGCGCAAGCGCCGACGCAGTCCGACGATACACCACATCGCACGGCGTCTCGTCCTCGGGAAGAATTGCCGACTGCATGTCGTAAATTTGGTTTTCGATGGAGGTGTATTTTCCCTTATTCGCGATTTCGCGTTGAAGGATTTGGAATTCCTCGCGCAATTCCGCTTCTCGCGCGGAGATTTCACTTGCCGCGACGTGATACTCCCCCAAACAAAGGACAACGGCACCAATGAAACACATTAGAAACATTTTTTTCATACGAACCTCGCTCGTGAAACACCCCCACACGCGCCGCACCTCGCTCTGGGCAAAAAACGGAAGACGGGGGAAATAAGGAAGGAGAGACAATGCCATTGCAAAAAAAATCGATAAAACAAAACCTCCCACGTGGAGGAGGACTCATTTTATCGAATAGGCGCAATAAAAAAAGAGGCGACACCCGGATTCGAACCGGGGATGGCTGATTTGCAATCAGCTGCCTTAGCCACTTGGCTATGTCGCCTTAAGTTTCTGTAGTTATACACGATTTTGAAATTTCGTCAAGTAGGGAGGAAGGAAAAAAGGGGATTTTTTTCGAATCCCAAGGTGCGCCCCGCCCCACACTCGTGTTGTGGGGTGTCTTCAAAAAAAGTTTGCATTCTCGGCTCTTGAGTGTTACCTCCCTAAATTTCCCTTCCCTGAGGGCGGGGGGGTAGTTGATGTGGTGAACGCGTTCCCGCAGCAAAACACCCCGTCAATCA
>JAUNBK010000089.1:3455-15128 GCA_030527105.1 Planctomycetia bacterium | reverse complement strand
GGCGTCTGAGGCGGCGCTTGCCGTGGGGGTTGCGTCGGAGGGTACGCCGGTGGCGCAGCATAGGGTGACGTTGACTGGATTGTTGATGGTGGTACTGACGGAGGCGCGGTCGGACTCGTCGGATGTGTGGCATAGCGTGAGGCACCATACGGCGACGCTTGTGCAGGTCCCGAAGGTGGCGTGGCGGGCGGCATTGTTGAATATGGCGACACCGGTGGCGCTGCAGCAGGGGGGGCGGCAGGCGGCACTGCGGCAGGCGGCGCAGCGTAGGGACTTGAAGGCGGGGTGGCATACGGAGATTTCACAACGCCCGGCTGAATCGGTCGCGCACAATTTGAATAGGGACAAACCTTTGCGGTCTCGGGAATTTCTCGATGACACCACGGACAAAGTTTCACGCTGCTCTCCTTCTTTCGTCAAAAATCTTTATAATTGCTGGTGGAATTTCAAAATCTCTCGCTGCCTGAGCTACCTAATCTTCCAACACACGACCTTGCGCCAAAACGTCGCCAAAGTTTTCGATCTCCATGAAATTACCCTGCTCGCCAAGGAGTGGAGCGTAGGAATCTCGATGCGCCGGTCGGCAAAAAACGTCAAGATGAACGCCGTTTTCGCGCAGGACTTTCCCCACCGCTGCCGCGTCCAAATTTCCCTGAGCGGTCTGGGGGTGGAACGATTCGTCCGTCACGAGATAAAAACGACGAATACTGTTGCGCTTCGAACCCTTCTCGATGAGCTTCACGCCCTCGATCAAAGCGTCCAAGGCGGATTCCTCCAAGTCGACACCTCCGCCGTATCGCTTGATATTCTCGACCGCACGTTGAAAAACTTGAATGTCGGACGTGAAATTTAACGTCTCGACCCACTCCCCCTCCTGCGTGTCGCCAAAACCAACCAGCGCGAACCGAGCTTGGAGCGACTGCTGCTCCAGCATTTTCGCAAACGCGCTGCATTTCTCCTTCAACTCGTTGAGAGAATTGTCCATCGATCCGGTCGCGTCAATGAGAATCACCACATCAATCGTGTCCGCCGTGGGGAACGAAGCGTCGCTGCGGACGCGGAAGATTGTCGAACGGCTCCAAATCGAAATATCGATCGTTTTTCCCGGCTCGTAGCTCCAATTCCACGGTCGACGATAACGCCCCGGCTCGTGATACACATCAATCAAATTCGCGAGAACGTCGCCACTCTCCCTGCGGCAATAAACCTTCCCCGGCGTCACAACCTCAAACGAAATATCCATCTGACCCTGGTTGCACGGGTTCTGCATTATCGCAATATTTTTGAGCACCGCATACTTCCCAATCGTCATTTGGTGAATCCACACGATAAACGCAAAAATCGCAACGACACCAAGTCCAAAGAGGACGCGCAAAACGACGTTCCTCGACGCCAGTTTTTGCCTATCACTCAACATCCGCTCGCGCCATGATTCCAACGTTTGGAAGACCGTCGATTTCTCACCACTCTCCGTCTCTGCAGTGGATTCCGGTAGCCCCTCCGCCTCGACAACTTGTGGCTGAGGGGGTGGAACCTTCGTTGATGCGGGAGGCGCAGGGGGGGCTGGTGGTGTAGGTGGTGTAGGTGGTTCGGGTTCGTCAGGCGGCATGTCCTCTCGTGACGAAACAAATCGGTTCAAAAATCGTCTAAAAAAACCAACCGAGGATGCTGCCTCGGAAGACTCGGATAAATCGGACGTATCTGCCAGATCGGACGAATCAAGTGGCGCAGGAGGAACGGGTGGCGCAGGGTGTGTCGGGGGCGCAGGTGGCGCGGGGGGCGCAGGAGGAGCAGGTGGCGCGGGAGTCCGAACCGGCGGCGGAACTGGGGTGTGATCTAAATCTGACATAATTCAAAAGTTTCGGGGTTTCACAAACGCAAAATGGACACAGGCGCAAATTTTAGCAATCGAACGGACGTTGCCACCTACTCAAACGTAAGATCCGCTCGAAGCTCGTCTTTCTTCGCCCGACTCTTCACGCGCGGCTGGGTCTTCTTTGGATAAGCGGCGGCCCTCAATCGATTCTCCTGCACCTCGCGCTCCTCAATTCGACGCAATAACCGATCGTCCGGAAGCCGCATTTTGTCGGGACCCAAACGAAAGTTGCGCCTTGCACCAAGGTTCGTCCCCGAGGGAGAGTTGAGAATTTCCTCATCCATTGCCTCAAAATCATGAATGTAGACCGAAGTCTGGACGCCAGACGCGCTCATGTCGGATCCAAAAGAACGATTCCGAAACGGCAAAATCGGCGTCCCTCTCTCACTCCCACCCGAGGCGGCACGCTGGATGCCCCCCATGTAGGCGGCGCCACGGTCGGGCACGGAGACCGTCGTGCTCACGTCAAAATGCTCAAACGTCGGAAGCTGAACCGTCTGCGCATAAAGCAGGGACGCCGCGCAGAGAGTGAGAAGAAATGCTAGTGGTTGAAAAACGAGCGCAAAAGATTTCATGTTCAAACTCCACTAATTTTAAGGCTAAAACGATAAGAAACGACAGGATATACCTCAAGAAGAACCAACAATATTGTGCCAAAATGAAAAGGAACCGGAGACGCAAATACGCCTCCGGCTGAATCAAACGTAACAAAACAATGGGGAATCAATAACGACTCTTAAAGGAGTTGCGATTATTCTGCTCCCACAACATGCGAGGACCAACGACGAAATCGACCATTCGATCTTTGTCCCAATTGAAGAGGAGACGCTGATCAACTTTTCCATCGGGCTTGGTTTTGAACTCCATCAAATAGGGAGCGCTCTCGGAATTGTCGGAATCACGCATGGCAACGACGATGCCGGAGCCAGCGGCGGTTTCCGCAACACCCGCCGGAGGAGCAAAGGAGAGAAGACCACCATGATAAAGCATCTTTCCACTGGGGAGAGTATACTCGCGCACGGGGGTTTCCCCATCGAGAACGACGACTTTGTCGGAACCCTGGGTGGCTGCCCAAAGGTCGCTGGAGGTGTCGGCAGCAACTCCGCCCGCTTCAGACAAAACCGGGGTGCTTCTCGCCAACGCAGCGTTTCCGCTGAAGCGATAAATCCCGCGATCGCCATCCGTACCATAAATGATCGCCTTGTCGCGCGTGACGGCAACGGACATGTTTTTCCGATCCAAATGCTGGAGACCCTCGAATTTCTTATAGGTATCCAACGATTTGCCCTGCACGTTCGAGAGCGAAATCGTGTCAGCCATGTTATCCGCAACTACCATCGAGTCGCTGTTGGGACCGACCGCGACGTCCACCGGGTGGATCATTTTCTCGTCCTGCTCGAGGATCGGCTCGACAATTCCACCATCGGAAATGCGGTAGATTTTCCCACCATTGCGGGGGCAGACGCAAATAAGACCATGGTCTTTGTGCATTGCAATGCCCGTCGCAGTCTCGGGAAGATTCACGACGCCGAGGATACGACCTTGCTCGTCAACCTGATACACTTTTCCAGAGGTGTTCTCGTCACCACAAGAGATGTAGAGCACCATGCCGGGGAGGACATCGAGAGGAGGAGCAATGTTGGCACCGTTGAGGTCGACCGGGGAATATCCACCGTCGCCGCCACCGCCGTAGCCGCCGCCACCACCGCCGTAGCCGTAGCCCGGGTTGTAGTAAGGCAACTGCGGGTTCCAATACGGAACCTGAGGATTGTACACCAACACGTCCGGTCCATAATAAGTCGGCATCTTGGGGAGCTTCATTTTGGGAGCGAGATTACGAACGCGCTGCTTATATTGGGGCGCGAGGTTGACCATGTTGGTCATGCTGTTTGCGCCATTGCCACCTGCGCCGGGACCATCGCCGGGCTTGTCGTTGGGGGCGAGTTCGTTAGGATTTTCGCTCTCTTCGGGACCGGGACCTTCACCAGGACCTTCGCCACAACCTTCACCCGAGCCGTCGCCACATTCGCCATCGGCGCAGCCTTCGCCAGAACCATCACCTGTGCCAGTACCCGTGCCAGGCCCCGAACCAGTGCCCGCCCCGGGACCGGAACCAAAACCACCGACGCCAGGCGCGTCACCCATTGCGAGTGTGCCGGCCATTCCGAGGGTTTTTCCGAGAGGGTCAATATCCCAAGGAGATGCAGCCACCGCAGCGGCACCGTCGCCACCATGACCATGACCATGACCGTCGCCACCGTGCCCGCAAGCGGCGCAGCCGCAGCCGCTTCCGTGGGAGACCGCAACGCAGCCAGAGCAACCGCAATCGTCGGCGTGACCCGCGAGGTGTCCGTGGGTGTGTCCGTGGGCAGCGTGGACATAGTGCCCACCGTGTCCATGCCCAACATGATGAACGTCGTGACGAACACCATCATGATGATGCACAACAACGTCTCGGTCGTCGTCATAGTGATGCACTTCGCGCACGACAGGACGGCGATCAATCGTCTCATGCACGACGACAGGGTCACGTCTCTCGACAACCACCGGCTCGCGATACTCACGCACCACAGGAGTCTCCACGACAGGGACGACAGGCGCTTCCTGACGTACGATTTCCTGCACGGGAGCGTCGGTCGGCGCCTCTTTCTGGAAGAGCGGGACGCGCACGTCTCCATTCTGGAGGTAGCGCCCGATCATGTTGCTCCAGTCTCCCTCAAAAATGACAAGCGACTGCTTCGCATTGTAGCCTGCCGGCGCAGCGACAAGCTCGCCTTGTTCATTTACGACTTTAAAATCGCTAAGCTCCGGCGCATTCCCCGTGACATCTAAACTGATGTGGAGATAGCGACCGGCACTGTCCGTGGTGGCTTCGCCGGGGCGCGCGGTGCTCTGTTTCGAGAGCGAGCGCACTTCCCAATCCGCCGCAATAACGACGGTTGCAGCAAGCAACACACAGACGCCAAACAGAAATTGCTGGATCGTCCTTTTCATGTTACAACTCCTAAGTGTCTGATAAGCATGACTAATACTCTATTCGCCTCCGCTGAACGCCAAAATATTAGTCCGTATGAAAAAAATCTTCATACGAAAGATGTTTTACCCATGTAGTTTTGTACGTTTTCGATTCACACCGCAACGGGGATCAGATTTCGCGAAAAAACCATCGATCCGCGCGGGAAATTTGTTGTGGTGGAGAACTCTCCCGAAAACGTCAGCGGTTCCCCAACACACCGACGCACTCTCCCCACCCCTATATTGTACTCGATTTCTTTCCAAATTGCAATTTGGGGCGCCATAGCATTTCCGTTTTTTTTCAAAAAAAAGTTTAAAAACTTTTTCCCACCCCCCCCATTAGGGGGAAAGTTCACAAAAAATTTTATCTCATAGCAGTCATTTTTCGCCAATTCACACTCATCGGGGAGATTTTTTCGCCCCCGAGGACGCCGAAGTTTTCGGGTTCTCGGTCAAAAATGCCTCTAAACGCATATCGTAGAGAAAAGAAACGCGCATTCCTCTATTCTCTCGTGGCTCCACCACTTTCGGAAAGTTTATCCTCGATTCGCTGGTTCCAATGGTATCCCGGTTTCATAACTCGATAGGAGACTTCCTCATCCTTGCCTTCCGAAGGACGGACAGGAAAGCGACCAAGTGCCCCTTTAAGATAGTCTAAAACTAATTCGCAACAAATCCATTCACGATTTAATTTTTCGCAAACCTCTCCTGTGACACAACTACCCGCAAAGGGATCTATTACCAAATCACCCGAGTCCGTCAGCATTCGGATAAAATACTCAGGCAATTCGCGTGGGAATCGTGCAGGATGAGGCTTTATCCCCTCCGCCGTACAATAACGAATATATGAACTATTGCTTTCCGTGTTAGGGATAGCAATCAAATTGGGCGGAATCGAGCCACCGTTATTTGCGGAAAATTTACTGCTAATATCATGTCCACTGGGTCGTTTTTTCGCCCGGTATCCGTTCTTCAACAACTCAGTCATTGAGCCACTGTAGGGATGCAGAACTCTTTTGTTGCTCGCCTTTGGAAAAGGAGTTTTAGATAGCCACCAAACCGTATTGATAGCATCCTTGACGCGTATTCTCCGAACCGTAACCCATTCTGCAGGGGTGGGAAGTTTAGAAGGGTTCCACCAGTAGTAATCTTGGGCCAAATGAAATCCGATCTCCTCACAAAGCATAATAACGAGCTTGAAATGGTACAAACTGCGCGTTGGTAATCCAGGATTCCAGCTGCCACCGATATCAAGGACAAAACTCCCGTTTTCTCGCAAAATCCGATGTATCTCTTTCGCAAAATCCCTAAACCATTGCAAATAAGAATCAGCCTCGACGTTTCCATACTCTTTTTTCCTAACAAGCCCGAAAGGTGGACTTGTCATCACCAAATTAACTGAGTTATTGGGGATATCTTTTAACAATTCTAAAGAATCTCCCCAATAGATTTTTCCTACAGTGGTTTCGTAAAAAAGTTGCGGAAGGGACATTGGGGGCGATTTCGTTCTCATTTTACACTCATCGTACTTCAAAATTCAATATCCTCGATACACCACGAACGGAGGTCGACATTCCACGCGATGCTTTCTCAATGCATTATATACTCGTCGTGCTTTAAAATTCCCGTTTTCGCGACGTTTTGCGAGCCGTGGTGCGAGAGCTTCCGACGGCGGACGGAACCGGAAATTTCGACGCAAAATGTTATAAATCCAATTTCTTCAATTTCATTGCTGTTTTTGCTTCCCGATGGAATACATCCACAATACGCGAGGGATTTCGAACTATCCGTTGAATGTCGATTTCATCAATTAACACTACCGCCAAATGAGAGTCCAACATAATTTTTCTCGCATACCGACGCGCTTCTGCCCCTATTTGTCCAGTTGAAACGATGACAATCACGTTGCTTTTGAGAAAATGCGTCAAACCAACCTCTTTAGCAATGTCGTCTAGGACCACGCGTGTCGAATTTTTACACTGTATCTGCCAACGCGAAAAAACCAGCCTTGTAGATTCAAAAATCAAATCGACCTCCGCTCCCCCGGTGCTTTGTGCGCGAAGTCGGGTGGCAACATAATCCATTCCCAGCAAACGCATCAGCTTAAACGCGAGTGCCTCCAATGCCAAACCTGAAATGTATCGGTTCTCAGATCTCAACTCCTCAAGAATGTCGCCTAGAGGTTTTCGCTGCAAGTCGACAAGTTTCGGATCCACATGCTTTCTTAACTGTTTCAGCAGGGGAAGTGTAACGTCCGCCAACAAACTTTCCGTTGGGGCTACATCGAATGGCTTCGCACCACGCCCCGCTGTCGTTTTAGTGATGGTGATATACCCCAAATCAACAAGAGCATTAAGCACATCTTTCGGCAAACTTTTTTCTGGAAAACAAACTCCATACGTCGCCTCGGCGAGCTTTTTAATTTGCGAGGCGGGTTGAGGTTCTATAACCCCAGAATTGACCAAAGCCATTAAAAACGCACGCTGGTTTTGCGTTAAACGACGCAAAGCGTCAAAATTGTCATCCGCCTCCAAAATTTCGGCGATTCGATCATTATCAACTTGCCAGCGATTTCCAACAATGACCCCCGCTTTTTTAAGCCAAAGACGCATCATACTCGGATGCTTACCTCCAGAAGGATAAGTGATACCGCGTTCTCTTAAGGCTGCTCGCAGTGTTGTCAAAGTAATATTCTCCCCCGCAATTGTCAGGTCGCGCAAGCACTGTATGAAACACATACCATTCAAGTTCAACAGTATATGCCTCGCAAGGCGCTCGTACAACTTTTCCAGATTGCCCGAAATGGAGTGCAGTTCGCTTCCCAAAACAGTTAAAAAGCAGGCGTCGTCAATGATACGATAGGCTTTCAAACCGAGTCGGCAGTTCATCGCCAATTTTCTTTGATTTCTGCCATCTCCACCGCCGTGCTGAGAAAAGTATCTTTCGCGAATTGCCTCCTCTAGGGCGTCTCTGTTCCCTTCGTTTTCCTTGCAGATGGAAAGAAGTTCAGGCAAATCCACCTGCGATGGAGAAAATTCACTACCAAACGGAATACACGTTTCACCCATATCAATCCGTCCTCTCCATAACCGCGCCTTCCAGACAACCCCTAGTCTGGTTCATTATACAATCTTCCTCCATTTCTGGAAGGGGGGGATAGCTATGCGGCTACGCGGCGGGTGCCGCCAAAAAAAGTTTGCGTTCCACCCCTCTGAAAGAGGGAGCAATTCCCCTTCTTTGAAGGGGTACGTCCGCAGGGCGGGGGGTAGTTCCGAAGTGGGGAAATCGTCCCGCCGCCCAAACACCCCGTCAGCCTTCGGCTGCCACACCTCTGAAAGAGGGGAACTCTCCAATGCGTCGTTCTCGGCTCGGATGGGTCGAGACTGCCTTTTTTGCCTATTTTAACCACCAAAATTTAAGGGCACCCGCAGCGCACTACGCACGTCTCTGCAAGCCTTCGCGATGATGTTAGTTCTGTGCGCGAAACCTTCTTCACGTGGGAAACCTTCATCGGGGGCGGAGGAATCTTCCTCCACTTCCTCCACTTCCCTCACTGCGGAATCTGCGCAGCCTTTCCATCGGAGCGGTTGCCGAGGTACTGGTGTATCTCAAGGTCGATGCTGTAGGAAATCCGTTGCACCGACCCGTCGCACATCGCGTAGCCGGAGGAGCCGGAGTGTGCGCTGCCGAACGCCTGTCGATTCTCGTAACCCGCGCGGTCTTGGGCGGGTGCGATTTTCGTCGATCGGCTGTTGTCCGGGTCGGCTCCCGCAAAAACGCCATTGTCGTCGCACGAACAACTCTCCTCGTAGATGCTCGAGTTCTTGTTTTTCTCGCCGATAAGGTACGTGTTGGAGGTTCCGTCGCGAATCTCACCAATCGTCACCTCGCTGCACGAATAAATCACCCCGTTGTACGGCTGCGTGACCCAGCCCGAGTCCTTGTCCGCATTGGCATAGGAGCCGGGGTAGCCTGCCGTGTTGACGGCATCAATCACTCCATAGTTCGACGCATAATCGCCTCGCGCAAGCTGGTCGGTCGAGTCGCAATTCGACGTGGGAGGACAGCCCGAGGGATACAATTTGCACGCCCGACGAGAGGGACACGTAAAAACCGGCAGCGGCGTCTGGTGTGCAGCCGTGATTGCCGCTCGATTCGGGTTCAGCGGATCGTTATTTGACGTCGACATAAACAATGCATTCTGCTCCATAAACGGCAGGAGAGAGAACGTCCAACCGCCCGGCTGCTTTTTCCCCAAACCTCGGTCGCCGTCCCCAGACCAACTGCAGTTCCAACCAGCGGATGGGAATTTCCCCGTCTGCGACTCGTGGTTCATGCAAGCCAACCCCATTTGCTTGAGATTATTGTTGCACTGCATCGCACGCGCCGCCTCACGCGCCTGCTGAACGGCAGGGAGGAGCAAACCCACCAGCATCCCGATAATCGCGATAACCACCAAGAGTTCCACGAGAGTGAATCCCTTTCTCATACGATACTCCTTTCCATTGAAAGTATGTTCTTCTTTCGGCTGGAGAAATTTCCCCATCCTCCCCAGCCGTGTTTATCTGTGACTCTTTAATACCTGTTTCTTTAAGCTCTGCAATTTCTCGCCGATCGACGATAAAACGCAAGTCCGACCATTCCAAGCAACATCAGCACCCATGTTCCCGGTTCAGGAACTTGATCAAACGCCACTCCGCCTGTCGCGTGGAGCGCGTTGTATGCCGACAAATCGTACGACATGTAGAGCGTCCCAAGGTCACCAAGGTCAAGATTCGTGAACAACACGGAACCACCCTTGTCAACCGCCTCCACTCCATCATCATACAGGTTATTATTGAGCCATGCAACGAAGTCCGTCGAATCGAAATCCTCGCCCAACGGGTTGTAAAGCACCTCAATCGTCGTGGTTTCGTTGGGACTCCCCGTAATTTTCAACCAGCCCGACTCGCCAAGGTCGCCATACGCGTAGCCACCGGCAGTCGCGCCCGCAACTTGGTCGTCGTCAATCACGAGCGCAACCTCGCCCGTCACAGAAGTGTCGAGCATCCACGGGCCCGTGATTTCGACCGACGACGGATTCCACGACAGCGTCCCGGTCGCGTCCACAAGCGTCTGGCGCGGAACCGAACTCAAAAACGCCACACCGCTATAAACGTAGCCCGTCATGTCGGCATTCACCTGAGCCGCCACGGTCGTGTTCCCGGTCGAAACGAGCGTGGAGACCGCCGCGTTCGGAGTTCCTCCCGAAAATTCAAGCGCGCCAGCGTTGAAATTCACGACACCGCGACTCGTGAGGTCGATAGTCCCCGCGCTCCACGTCGAACCGGAACCGTAAATATTGAGCTGCGAACCAGCCGCCGCATCAATCCCCGCCAAGAGTAAAGTCCCGCCCACAGTAACATTCCCGCCGTGCGCGTTGAAATCCGCTTTAGTGCCGTTCCACCCGATGCGGAGGCTCCCAGAGCCGACTTTCAAATCGCCACCAGTCATATTCATCGTTACAAGCCCGCCAACATCATACGCTTGCCCGAGCGAAAGCCAGAGCGTGTCGATCGTCCCAGAACGCAATTCGAGGAGGGTGCCCTGTCCGTCATTGTACGATTTGTCCGCGCCGACAATGACGAAGTTTCCCTTACCATTCTGGTTATACGTCCCGCCATCGACAATCATCTTCGCGTTTGAATTCCCCTGCCCAATGATGAAATCGGCACTCGGGGCATAGAGTACCCCCGGCACCACGACAGGAGGATCGTCCCCCCCATCATACGTTTTCGCCAAGAGAGAGATTGTCGCTGTTCCGCCATTGTATCCAATGCGGGATGCAGACGCGAACGTAACACTTCCGCCCGAAATTTCCAAAGTACCAGTCGAGCCAGCTCCGTTTCCGACGTTCACCTCACCGTTGAGCGTAACACTTCCGCCCGAGACTTTTAAGGCGCCCGAACCGGCAGAGGTGCCAACATTGCCTCCGGCAAGTGTCACAGTTCCGTCGCTAACCTCCAAAGTCCCCGTCCCTGAGGCTCCAAAGGCAAACCCACCAAACGAGACAACGGTGTCTGCGCCCGATATCGTAACGTTTCCCGTTGAGCCTACGCCATACCCAATGTACGTCGTGCCAAACGAAGCGTTTCCGCCCGAAAAGCTCGCAGTGCTGCTCCCTCCCGTGCCGTGGTCATCTGTGTAACCGAAGCCAGCCGTGTTCGTGACTGCAAGTTTACCACCAGCCATCGTCAGGCTATGAGTCCCCCCAAGCCCAAAGAAAACCATGCCCGCCCCCAACTCCAGCGCGGCAGTGTCGGCAATGGTCATTTCTCCACCGTAAAATCGCGTCCAGTGAGTCGTCGGTCTGACGATTTTCCCCGTCCCGCTCAAATTAATCGTTCCGGTGAAATTAAGGTCTCTGCCCCAATCCGGCTCGCCCCCCGCTGCGGAATGAAATCCCACGACACCAGAAGCGATGTTAACCACGTCGCCCGTTGCGGGCACTCGCCCCGCCGCTTCGGTACCAATGAGCCAGTTTGTGGCATCGAACCACCTCCCGACAGTCATATCCGTGTCCGTCCACACGCTTCCATTCCACGTAAGCGTCTCAGCAAACGCACTATTCGTACGCAATCCCCCCCCCCCTGTACACAATACCAAAACGAGGAGCGAGGAAGCGAATCGCCTCCGAACAAAGAACATGCCCCCCATTCCGAGAAGCAACAGCACCCATGTTCCCGGCTCAGGAACTTGATCAAACGCCACTCCGCCTGTCGCGTGGAGCGCGTTGTATGCCG
>JAUNBK010000089.1:0-3355 GCA_030527105.1 Planctomycetia bacterium | reverse complement strand
TCCCCGTAATTTTCAACCAGCCCGACTCGCCAAGGTCGCCATACGCGTAGCCACCAGCAGTCGCGCCCGCAACTTGGTCGTCATCTATCACGAGCGCAACCTCGCCCGTCACAGAAGTGTCGAGCAGCCACGGACCCGTGATTTCGACCGACGACGGATTCCACGACAGCGTCCCAACAGCGTCGACCAAGGTTTGTCGCGTGTCGCTTATGAATGCCACACCGCTATAAACGTAGCCCGCCATATCAACATTCACTGCGGAGTTCACAGTCGCATTCCCTCTCGAAACGAGTGTCGAAACCGCCGCAACTGGGGCATCTCCCCCAGAACCAAGCGCGCCAGCAGTCAAATTGACGACACCATAACTCGTGAGGTTGATGGTCCCCGCGCTCCAAGTCGATCCGGAACCGATAATATTGAGCTGCGACCCATCCCCCTGAGCATACTCCGCCAAGACCAGCGTCCCGCCGACCGTCACGTTTCCGCCAGAAGCGTTGAAATTTGCCTTGGTGACATCAAATCCAACTCGAAGGTTGTTGCCGACTTTCAACTCGCCGCCCGTCATGTCGACAGTCGAAAGTCCGCCCGACGTTCCACCCTGCCCGATAGAAAGCCAGAGGGCATCAATCGTTCCAGATTTAAGCTCAATGAGCGTTCCTTTCCCATTGTTGTATTCCGTGCTGGAACCAAAGACGCGGAAGTTTCCCTTGCCGTTTTGGTTATAAGTACCACCGTCGACAGTCATTTTCACGTTGGCACCGCCGTTGGCGAGGATAAAATCACCACTGGAAGCGTTCAGCGTTCCGCCCTTCAGAAGCAACTCGGCAACAGCGCCCGAGCCATTTCCCACGTAAGTATTTGCACCTTCGAAGTTGACGCTTCCACCTTGGATTTCCAATTTGCCCGTCGCGCCCGCAAATTGACCAATGTGCGAATCCCCAGTTCCCTTCACGGTGAGGGTTCCATTTTTCACGAGAAGCAGACTCGTCCCAGGTGTGTTGCTTCCTCCATCCGCGTTTTTGGCAATTATAAGAGAGTTCGCCGTCACACTCCCGCCAGTCGCCAAATCAATCGTAAGTGTCGAATCACCCGACATTTTGGGGAAGTATCCGACAACCAATTCGTTGGTGACAGTGACTTGCGCAGTGCCGGAGACAGTCATATTGCCGTTTCCTCGTCGCCCAACGCTCAAGGGCTGCGACGTACGAAGCGATCCACCCGAGATGTTGTACGTTCCTGTTCCGTACTCCCCGATATTGATCCACGCACGACCGGAGACCGTTCCCCCCGTCTGTGTGACGGTTCCGGTCGCGGTACCATTGTGCCCGACGTAGAGGTCGTTGCAATCGAGCGTAATATTGGCTCCGTCCTTGATTTCCAAAGTTCCTGTGGAATTGCCATTGTGCCCGACGGAGAGGTTGGCTGTGAAGGTGGTGTTTCCGCCCGCGATGGAGAGTTTACCCGTCCCGCCGTCGTTGCCAATTCTGGTGTGCCCCTTCAAATTGACGGTGCCGCCCGAGACGTTCATCGTTCCGGTTGCTCCACTTCCATAAGCAACGTTAAGGGCACTCGAAAAAGTGACTTCCCCGCCAGAAACGTCCATGACGCCCACCACAGCACGACTGTTCGTGAAGGCACGCGCGATGGAAGACTCCGCCGTGAAGGAAACCGTCCCGCCCTGAACAGAGACCGTGGACGTGTTCGTTGAGGAGCCAACATCCTCATGTCCGTGAATGTTGCCGCCAACGACAAGAGTCGTCCCGGTAAGTTTTCCCGTACCGCTAACCGTGAGCGTGGAATTCCCCGCAAGCGACGGAAAATAACCGACAAAAACACCTTGCGCGTCAACCACACCCGAGCCGGAAATGGTCATTTTTCCAGTTCCGCGCCGCCCAACGACCAAGTGTCCATTCGCGTCAAGGGTTCCGCCCGAGATGTTGTAAGTTCCCGTGCCGTTTTCGCCGATATTGAGCCACGCGCCAACGGTGAACGTTCCGCCGGTTTGAGTGATTGTGCCCTGAGCGCCAGCGCCGTATCCAACATGCACATCATTGCCTGTCATCGTAACAACTGCGCCCGTTTTGATTTCCATCGTTCCAGTACCTCCGCTCTCGCTACCGATACGCAACGTTCGCTCTGTAAGGTTAAAGTCGACGGTTCCGCTTTCAAAGACCAACGCCCCCGTGCCGCTGGCGTGTCCAACGTATATTGAGCCAGTTTGGAACGTCGCCTTTCCCCCGTTCGTGACTGTGAAGGTTCCGTTGCCCCCCTCTCCCGCTCCGATGCGCACGTAACTATCCGTGCCAGAAGCGCCGATGTTCACAACCCCCGCGCCTGAAACGGTGAAACGCGCCGTCCCCCCATTGAGACCGAGATAAATGCCCCCGTTCTCGCCCTCGGAGGTGCTGCCCGCAGCATACCGAAATTCACCATTTGTGACGGTAGTGGAATGACTGTTTCCCGCGCCGCTTCCCAGATAAAGCCGGTTCGATTTAAAATCGAAAAGCGCGGAGCCTGAGACGTTAAGCGCCCCGCTTGTGAGGGCCGTCCAGTGAGTGGTCGAGTGCCCCAAGGTGGCAGTTCCAGACAAGTTGACTGTTCCACTGAAAGTCTCGCCAGTGGGGAACGCGACAGCGCCAGCCGTAAGCTCGGCAATGTCGCCATCCGCCGGCACACGCCCAGCCGCCGCACCACCAATGAGCCAATTGTCGGCAGACGACCAGTCGCCATCGGTGCCGTTCCACGTGATAATTTCTGCGCTCACATTATTTGTGCAGAATACCCCCCCCCCCGTACATAATATCAATACAAGGATAGCCGTGCTTTTTATCAAGGACTTCATGTTTAACCTTGCCATATTGAACCTCGCGTGTCTATTCGCTTTTCATATGCTGTTTGTCGATAAAAATCATTCCCGAGGCAGGAGATTCCCCACCTGCGACCGTGTGTCCCCCCATTATACACCGGTTCCTCAGAATTGCAAGCAAAATGAGGTGTGAAAATCCCCAAAAAATGAAAAAAAGTGAAAAAAATTTTCCGTCTTGGGTTCCTTCGAAAAAATTGGCGCTCAAGATTCGCGGAGCTTGGAACGACGCGTTGGAGAATTCCCCCTCTCTCAGAGGTGTGGTCTTTGCGAGCCGTGGTGCGTAGCTCCGACGGCGGACGGAACGGGAAATTTTAACGCGAAGTATTATAAAAATTCCCCTCTTCCAGAGGGACGGCTGCGGGAGGCTGACGGGGTGTTTGGGCTGCGGGAACGATTTCCCCACTTCAGAAACTACCCCACTACCCACCAATGCGCGGGTGCCTGCAAATTGATGTTGCGCAAATGGGCAAAATACGGGAATTTGGTAAA
>JAUNBK010000011.1 GCA_030527105.1 Planctomycetia bacterium | reverse complement strand
TCGATCGCAAAAAACACCAAAAAAACGCATTTTTTTCACTAAAAAGAATCAAAAAACGCAAAAGTGTAAAACGCGCCTGACTCCTATTTTTAGCAACATGGCTTTTTTTACGAATGGCGGACTAAAACACTTTGAAAAAATCCATAATCATACAACCACGTAAAAATAGGCATATCGCAAAGCGCCCATAAAGCTCCCCCCAATTTTTGATTTCTCAAGGTACCGCACGAAAACCAAATCCCCCTTCTTTGAAGGAATATTGAGCCGGTAGAATTTGATTCTTTCGCCTTTTTTTGTTTCCACTTATTGCAACTGGAGTACCTATATTTTCCGGTTTTAAAGAATCTTGTTGCTCATGTTTGAATTTTCCTGCGTCACCGTATTTTGCCCCGCATTGCGCCCCGTTGAGGGTAATTCCTCCAGAAATATTTCATCGGGCGTTTCGTGTAATGCTTGAGACTAACTGCCGGAGAATGTCCCATCCATGAGTATAACCATGCCTGCCACGCAAAATAGCTATTTCACCTTACAAAACGCCTCAAACCCAAACCGAACCCTCACCGGCGGAATGTGCCCTTGAGCGTTGCCATGCAAATACATCTTCACTCCGTGACATTCCATAACCCATTTATACCTGGCTCCTTTCGTCCCACGTTCTCTCCCAGCCAACCTCATAACCGCCATCGTAGCCGTCTCACGCTTCCTCGTGTTTTACCACCCCCCCTGCTAGTGGCGGGGGGGACAGCGTTCCCGTTGCCTGCCGACAATCGTGAAATCGTCCGCTTCCGCCTCGGCATTCGGTTAAAAAATCCCAACATCCCGATTTGTTTAGATTCCCGAAACGGTCGAAACTGATCACCTGGCAAACAATTCAAATCATCCGGCACATTTTCGCCATGATCTCACCACCGCGCGATTTCAAGATTATCGCGCAAAGTATTTCCAAAATCGGCAAGAGTTTTCATTATATTTAGTTGCGTGGAAAGATATTCTTTCAGTGGCAGAGCCGCAATAGCAAGATGTAGCGAACCCGCCCCGCATGAATTCAAAAGTCCGAGCAACTCCGTGGAAAATTGACTTTCCTCTTCTCCCACACGGACTCCTTGAAGGGGTACGCCCGAAGGGCGGGGGTAGTTGATGTGGGAAAGTCTTTCCTCCCGGCGGAACACCCCGTCAGCCTATCGGCTCTGAAAGAGGGGAATTCTCCAACGCGTCGTTCTCGGCTCGGATGGGTCGGACATCCTTTTTGCCTATTTTAACCACCAAATTTTGAGGGCGCCCGCTCCTGCCTTCTGCCAGCGTGAGGAAGTGCGAGGCGTGAAACGTAAGGAGACATTCCGAGGGCTGTTTGTGCTACGATGTGTGCCGATCCGGGTATTATAATACTTCGCGTTGAAATTTCCGGCGTCGTCCGCCGTTGGAGCTACGCACTACAGCTTGCAAAGCATCACGCAAAAAGGGAATTTTAAAGGAGAACGAGTATATTTCGGAAAAAATCTCAAAAAAGAAGGTGTCCCCGGTGGTAAAAATAGAATTTTGGTGTATAATGAAGGGATAGGTTTTGTCTCTGGAGGTTGCGTTTGCCCTGCCGCAATACGTGGGGGAAAAACGACAATGTTGGAGTACAAAAGTCGGAAATTTCAATAAAGTGGGCGGCATTTTGTCAGAACCCGCATGGGGGGTTGTGCGTAGTACAACTAACGTGGTGTCGTATGCACCCGCCATTTCATAATTTCATTTTTTTCATACAAGGAGATGGTACGATGAGTAATATCGTCAACAGGCGGGCTTTTACGCTCGTCGAACTCTTGGTGGTGATCGCCATCATCGGATTGTTGGTAGGGCTTCTCCTGCCCGCGATCGGTGCGGCGAGAGGTATCGCTGCCCGAATGCAGTGCACAAACAAACAGAAACAAATCACTCTGGCGGCACTCGTCTATGAGAGCAACCATGAAGCCCTTCCTCCCGCTGGTGTGCGTCCGTCTGGAAGCAGCACCTCGGATTACGACGGACTGAGCTTCCTCGTGCGCATTCTTCCGCACATGGAGCGCGAGGATTTGTTGGAACAGATCAAAAAAAGCGATCGAAACAAGAAGCTCTCTGAGATTTCGGGCTTAACCACGCTGGGTGCCGAGTCGGTGCCTGCGTTCATTTGCCCGAGTGCTCCGACGGAAGCGCGCGTGGATGTGAGCGACACAAACTCCGCCGCTATCACGAACTACAAAGTCGTCTCGGCCACCACGAACGGCATGTTCAACCGCAACCTCAGCAGCTCTGCAGGAACGACGTACGGAAGTGACAAGCAGCCTGATGGTGCGACTTATATCGGTTCCCGAACGAAAATTGATGGTATCAAAGACGGAACCTCCAACACATTCTATCTCACCGAGACGATCGAGCAGTATCAAGCGCGCTGGGTCGTTGGCTTGGAAGCGGGTATCTATACCTACAACGAGCACATGGGAACTCCGACGGAGTATTCAGACAGCACTGGTGCAAGCAGCTACTACGCTCCGCCGGGATATGTTGCCAACAAATATAATGACGAAGCCTCGTACGACACCCCCTACACCAACCTCAATCGTGATTTCATGAGCGATGAAGATGGTATGAATGGTACGCTCTACACCAACACGAGCAACTGGGGAACCAAAGAGACTGGCGAGGAATCTTGGGGACCAAGTTCCAATCACTCTGGCACTGTCGTGCATAGTATGGTTGATGGCACGGTGCACAACGTTTCTGAAGACATTGATCCGGCGATCTACTTCTTCCGAACCACGCGTGCGGGCGGCGATCCGTCTCCGTCCCTCAAGCAATAATCGCTGGCTGGCGAGGTTCTGCTCTCCCCAGCGTTGCATTCAAGACTTCGTTCGGCAAAAATGCCGGACGGAGTCTTTTTATCCCTGTCGAAATCAAGATTGGGCTTGCGTCCAATGGAATCATGGCGAACAATTCAAAGGAAAAATATCTACGTCGCGGCGTTGTTGGGGTTATTTCTCACAACGGGCGAATTCTTGTCATTCAGCGCAGTGCGTACGTTTCTGCGCCGCTCAAGTGGTGCCTCCCTGGTGGTGGTGTCGAGAGAGGCGAGACGGAGGAAGAGGCTCTTCAGCGCGAGATGATGGAGGAATTGAATCTCCATGTGGTTCCGATCAAGAAGGTTTATGAGTCGACGACGCGCAGAAAAATGGCTCTTTCTTGGTGGACGGTCGACATTGAGGCTCAGGAATTGAAGAACCTCAAGCCGGAGCCGCTCGAGGTGCGAGATGTGCGATGGATGACGCCGGAGGAGTTGAGAAAGCACCCCGGGACGCTCCAGAGCAACGTTGAAGCGCTGCGTTTTTTGGAGGACAACGCGGATTCTCAAAAAGACAAAGGCGAGGAGGGCGAGCCCGCCTAAAACCCCTCGCGGACGCTGCTTCTGTGGCGGAATTGTGTCGGTATCGCGAAAATTTTATAAGTATTTCTCACTATTTTACTATTTTTTCTTGACACTGGAAAAATCTGGATTATAATACACCAGTCGAGAGTATGGTTGGCGTCTTGGTATTCGTCCCTGCGGGCTTTTATGTTGCGGGGGGGCTGCGGGGCGTTTGGGATGCTTTTCGTTAGAAATTTCGGCGTCCGTCCGCCGTTGGAGTTTGCCATCTTGGTGCCACGGAAGCACAAAACTTCGTGACAATAAATAGAAACGGGGATAAGTTTATAATGAATGTGAGGTTATTATGATTTTTCAAAAAAGCGTTAAGGTCTTGGCGACAATGATCGTCGGCTTCGTTCTTTTTATTGCTCCCCTCCATGGGCGCGTGTTGTTGGAGGACGATTTCTCAGGCGATACAATTGACGCAACCAAGTGGTCCGTTGTCGACTACAGTGGTGGTACTGTCGTGATCGAAAACGGCGCAGCAAAAATTTCTGGACGGGGACATTTGAATACTGCTGCGAAGTTTAATTTGGCGTCCGACCCGGATTTGAGCCACGGCATCATCGTGTCTGGGCAATGGATGTTTACCAGTAATACCGACTTTTTCCAGTTGCTCACCCGTAGCGATGGAATTCCCTCTAGCTCTTATGGCGAGACCCAAACGGGCATGGAGATGATCTACAATTATCCCAACAACACACTCAGCTACACTCAACGCAGCTCTGGCGCAACGGGGACAGATTATTTTAGAAGCCTTCATGCCACAACCCCAATCTTGAACGAGTACTACAATTTCTCGCTCGTGGACTCTGGAGGAAGCACGGGAAACGTCTATTTCGTCATGTCCAGCCTCGACGGCACGCAAACTTGGGAGTACCAATACCACTACACCGGTGCGTTGGACAAAGAGGAGAACTACGTTACGTTCCATAATCGGGAGGGCAGCGGGCGCGTTGCTTACTTGGACAATGTGCGCATAGAGACCAAAAACTACGTTTCTGACGACTTTGACGGTAGTTCAATCAACCGCGCGCAATGGACGACGCTTACGCCAAAAAACGGCACCGCCTCCGTTTCGGATGGATCGCTAAAGTTGACGCAACGCTCGTATTTGAACACATTCCAACACTTCAACCCAGCGGCGGAAGGGGAGAGTGCTCCGCTCACGATTACGTGCGATTGGAGCATGAACGACGTTGGTGACTTCATCCAGATCCTCACGCGTTCCGATGCGACCGTTGCAGGAAGCTACGGGGAAACGAATACTGGTATCGAATTCTACTTGGACAGTGAGGGAGGAGTACACATTCAAACCCGATCGGATGGGAACGCAACGGTTCTCGTTTCCTCGGAAAATTCGCTTACCAAAAGAACGGGAGCGTATGCCATCACGATCACGGACAACGGTTCGGAACTCACTTTCGACATCTATCAAAAATCGAACCCAAGCAATCGCGCGACAATCACAACGACCTCGGATTATCGCCTCAACGCGACCGACGGGCAGTTTGTCGCCCTTCATAATCGCGAAATCTCAGGATACGTCGCGACCATAGACAATTTGAACATCTACTACGCGACGTCGGATTTTTCTGAGACCGGCTCCTTGCAATGGACGGGAAACGGCTTGGCGGCGACAGCTTATCGTCAAAATGCCGAGGGTACCGTCATTAATACGGTCTCGGCAGGAACTGAGGGGGTGGCTCCCGCAAATGCTGGATGGAAATTGTACGCTGGCACGAAAGCGGATGGTTCCGATGCCGTCTTTGTCACGGGCGACAACGGAATGCTCGGGTCCGCTTCGAGTACGGAGGTCATCAACCGATTCAATCACGACCTTTCGTTTGAGAGCGGTGCCCTTGAATTCAGCCCTTGGAGCGTCGTGAACGAGGGGCGAGCGGGAGATAGTGTCATTCGAAATTCCGCTTTCAGCGCCGATTCTACGCCTCGCACGGGTGCCTATCTTCTCTCCCCGGGCGGAACGTCTGCCGACACGGGACAAACGGGAGTCGGAATCGTTCGCAGCGTTGAATTTCAACTGAGCGACAACGGCGGCGCAATTGGATTCCACCTTCTCGGAGGAACGGGCGGAGTCGAGAGCATTGTGGGGCTTACTTCGGAGGAGTTGATCGCAAGCGGGGTCGCTTCTGGCGGCTTCAATGGAGTTGCGTTGAGAATCGTGGAGTCCGACGAGTACGTGTTGTCTGCCCGTCGTACGAGCAACAGCACCACTTCGTGGGAGGCAGGTTCGTTCTCTGCTGAGGACCTCCTTGACCTCTACACTGCGGATCCAGACGCTTGGTATACACTCGACCTGATCGACGCGACCGAGGGAGGTTGGGGCTGGGTCGCTTTTGACGACATCTCGAACCCCTACCTGCTCGACGATTTGACGCTCGACCAGAACAAGTACCACTTCCTCTACGCCGACGGCGTGCTCGTCGCAACGGCAAATCCCATTCCAGAACCGGGGACGTTCGTCCTGCTGCTGGTGGGATTCGCGGGGATTTGTTTCTGGCGTAGAAAACGACGCGCCGCTTAAACGCTTGGTGTTGGTTTAACGTTTTATTTTTCATCAGGGGGAGGCGCAAACTTTCCCCCTTTTAGGGTAATTCACGTTGAAATTTCCGGTTTCGCCCGCCGTTGGAGCTTGCGCACTACGGCTTGCACACAGCCGGCTTTCATTTTACGAGGATTTCTATGCCGTTGAATTCGACCTTTTTCCTCTTGGGAACCGTAAGTAATGAACGTTCTCCGTGGACACTTCTGGTTTTTTTGTTCCTTTTTCTCGCGGTTCTCTGGATCGTCGTGCAGGTCTGTCTGCGGGGCAAAAAGAATGCGTTTCCGTATACGTACGACAAAAGACCTCTGCTCACCAATGCGGAGATGAAATTTTATCGTGCGCTCCTCCCACTCATTCCGCATGGATACCAAGTCTGGGCGAAGCTGGGATTGTGGGCGGTCGTGAAGAATTTGGAGCCTGAAGGCTGGCCGAAAATCGCGCAGAAGCATTTGGATTTCGTCGTCGTGCGGGAGAGCGACCTTGCCGTTGTCGGGGCGATTGAGTTGGACGATAAGTCACACCTGAGGAAGAACGCACAAAAACGCGATGAGGAGAAAAACATCATCATGAGTCGAGCGAAAATTCCTCTCGTGAGGATTCCCACCCGTCGAAGCTATCCCGCCGAGGATATCGCACCGCAGCTTTCGATCTTTTGGGAATCATAACCTGCCGAGAAGATTTCCAAGCCGGGTGCCGAACAGGTGCCGAATTACGAAAAGAGGGAACACCCGGTCTGAGCATTCCCTCAATCGCAGTTTTCCTAGGAACGAAAATCGAACTTCTAATTTCGCTTGAGACGTGGTCTCGAAGAAACCTCGATCGTGTACGAAGAGTAGTAGGGTCGGTATTTTCCGAAGCTGACGCCGTTCAAAACGGTTCCAATCAAAGGAATCTCGACCATTCGAATTCTCTCGCACGCCTCATACACCCACGGGAGACGCGAAACGTCGCGCAGGACGGAGACGATAACGCCGTCGCACAAGCGCCCAACGACCAACACGTCGGCATCCGTCAAAACCGGTCCTGAGTCGACAACAATGAAGTCGAATTGCTCCCTCAAAAGTCTCATCGGCTCCTCCATTCCCCCCTGAGCCAAAGAGATGATCGCCTCGGGATGAGGAGTTCCGGCAGGAATGATCCACAAATTTTCGACACGGGTCGTCGTAATCACTTCGTCCAAAGAGACCTTTTTGCGCAAATACTCAGCAAGCCCAGGATTGAGCGGTCGATCGAACATACGGTGGGAGGATGGACGCCTCAAGTCGGCATCGACCAAGACGACGCGCTTCCCTGTACGCGCCAAACTGGCGGAGAGTTGGCTCGACACGGTCGTTTTTCCTTCCTTCTCAAGCGAGCTGGTGATCAAAACGGCTTTCATATTTTCGCTCTCCGCACGATGCAAAAGTGCCGTACGAATGTTGTCGATCGATTCCATCAACAAACCTTGCACGCTCTGATTCATGCGATGGCGATGGAAACCTCTCGAAATGAGCGGCAGGTCGCCCATGACGTGAAGTCCGAGTCCGAAACTGAGTTCGTCGGCGGAATTGACGCGTCTGCCCAAGAAGTCGAAGCCACTCACAGCAATAACGGTTCCGAAGAAGCTGAGCACTCCTAAAAATCCCACCATACGCCCCTTGCGCGCAATGTTGCTCACCTTGTCCGCTTCGGGGTTATTGATCGTTGAGACTCTTGCGCCCGCTTGCTGCTCAACACTCCACTCATCTAATTGGGTACCCATCTGGTTGTACATGCGCTTCATACGATCCAACTCGTTACGCATGCTCTCAAGCTCACTGGAGCCGGAGCTGAGTTTTTCAGCACTCGCGACCTCTTTTTGGAACAACTTGAGGTTGCTGTCCAACTCCTTTTGGAAGACTTCGCGGTCGATCTTAAGGACTTCAATCTCGGCGCGCAATTTGTCCGCCGGCGACATTGGCATGGAAGAAGTGGCTCCCGCCAAGTGCAAGTTGACCTGCTGGACAATGAGGGGCTCAAGCTCTTTTGCGCGTGCTTCGATCTGCTGTTTGAGTGTCTCGACATGAGCCTCAAGACGCATAATACTCGGATTCTGCGGATTTTTGGCGACTGCGATCTGCTGTTTGAGAAGAGCTTGCGCATTGATCAATTCGTTCCTCATCCGCATGATTTCCGCATCTTGAGCCAAAGCGCTCAAAGTCATTCGCTGACGCAATTCCTTCTTCTTCTCCTCTGGATTCATCTCGATCGAGTCTTCCGGATAAAGCTGGAGGCGTGCGGTGAGAAGCGCAATCCGCTGATCCATTCCAGAAATCACAGTGTGCAAGCGATTCAGCTCGTTACGCAGAGTGGAGACAGACTCCAGTGCATAAATACTGGCGTAGGAAGCTGTTTTGGAGTCTGCTGCACCGAGTTGTTCCGCTCTGTTGCGATATTGGATTTCTTTTTTGTCAATCAGTTGTTTGAGGTTTTTGTATGCACGATTCAGCGTATTTCTGCGCTGAACTTCTGCGTCGCGGTCGACCTGCACAACTTCCTGCATGTACGCATCACGCACGGCGGTAAGTATGCTCTCCAACTCCTGGGGGTTCTCGCCCGAGATGGAGATTTGCAAAATTTCCGACCCGTTCAGGTAGCCAACGCTGAGCTTTTTGGCAAGCCAGTTGGTGGGGTCTTTCTCATTCTTAAGACATGGCAAAGACGAAATGCCGGACTGGTCGAGAGCCGCATTTAACACGAAACTACTTCGAATCAAAGCCGCCTGCGCGTTGCGGTCGTTCAAATAGCTCTCCTCTTCACGCACGTTAAAAATGATGGATTGCTTATTTTTCGCGAAACGAAGCCACACCTTCGCGCTATATTCCACTGGAATGAGCATCCATGAAACGAAGAGCGTGACAATAGTCACAAACAAACCGAGTCCCAAACTCACGGCCCAACGACGACGCAACGCATACAAAAGATCCGTTGGTCGAATCGAACGCGAGATGATATCCGGCTGCTTCTTGACAATATTCAAATCTCGACGCGGCGCGGAGGCGCGACGAGGGGTCAACTGACCGCTTCCTGCTGGTATCCCGATCTCAACGGGAAGTTGTTCCTGATTTTGTGCCACAATTCCACCTTTTTTTAGGGGTTATTTTTAAAACTTCGCGTTTGAATTCTCGATTCTGTCCGCCGCTGGAGCTTGCGCACCACGACTCCTCACCTCTTTGTGAAAACTCAAATCCATCGAAGCGCTAGTATATAAAACTTCGCGTTTGAATTCTCGATTCTGTCCGCCGCTGGAGCTTGCGCACCACGACTCCTCACCTCTTTGTGAAAACTCAAATCCATCGAAGCGCTAGTATATAAAACTTCGCGTTTGAATTCTCGATTCTGTCCGCCGCTGGAGCTTGCGCACCACGACTCCTCACCTCTTTGTGAAAACTCAAATCCATCGAAGCGCTAGTATATAAAACTTCGCGTTTGAATTCTCGATTCTGTCCGCCGCTGGAGCTTGCGCACCACGACTTCTCACCTCTTTGTGAAAACTCAAATCGTTTTCACTCAACTCGCCGCACACCAACTCTGCGCTGCGCGACGCTTCGAGAAAAACCGGTTTGAAGGTCGAACGAGTATAATACGTTTCTTACGTGGGTATCGGTTCGATTCTCGAAAAATTTCGGGCAAAACCTTGCCGTACGATCGCACACCCTCGCTACGTCCCGCTATACCTCACAATACCTCGTGACACATCGCGATATATCGCAAGAGGCGCCAACGCTGAATTCTCGAATCTGCAAATTCACTAATCCTCAATGATACGACGATCCTTCCAAAAAACGTCCTCAGGACGATCCGCCAGCCCGCTTGCCTCGTGTTCATCGACCTCGATGAAGATGTTGGACAAAACCCATTGCAAGCCCATGAGGAGCGCAATTGCCAAGGGAACCATACAAATTCCTGCCGCATCGTGAATGAATTTGGAAATAGTTTCGCTCTCGGGGAACCAAGCGAGCACCATTCCCGTCACGACAATACGCGTGATGTTGGTCACGAGCGCAATCGGGATAGCCATGAGGAGGATTATGATATTCTCCCACCACTTTCTGTCGTTGATAAGGACGAGCGCAATAGAAAGGGCGAGGAAAATGGTTGTCATTCGCAAGCCGCTGCATTGATCGACGACGCCGATTTGCGTGACGTTCAAATCAATCGTGTTTCCGTGCTGAATGGCAGGGAATCCAAAAACGTTTAGGAAAACAGCGCTCACGGATGTAGCGAAATACTGCATTGGGTCCATGATGAGCGGCGTTACGGCATCCGGCGGGAACATGAAAATGATCAAAAACGCGACCGGACCCGCCCAACGGAGCATCGACCAGCCCCCCGTCATGATAATAGCACCAACAAACGAAATGACGAACGTCCACTGGTCCAATGTCTCAATCGAGGAGAAAAGCACACGTATTAGCGTCGCCAGAAGTACCACCCCGGCACCAATCGTTCGCACATTCCAACTCGTCTGGCGCAAAGGCTGGTATCTCATGGCGAGAAGAATGATGGAAAGAATGGGGATCAAATATCCGTGCGAGTAGAGATCATTTTCCCATAACTCTGCCGCCACGGCTAACATGTTCCAATAGCACCAAATGAGGAGTGCCATGAACGCCCCAAAAAGTCCCCACGCTGCCAAGCTCTCTTGACGAGAGAGCAGGTCGCTGTCCATAGTGTTGGCGTCTGGATGAGACACGCTTTCGTTATTCGTTGAATTTGACATGACTCCCTGCGTATTTCTGAATTTTCCTATTCGCACTGCTCCTATCGACACCACCTGTTTTTCCGCATTTTCTCGCAACGGCGTTTCGTTTCAGAAACACCCTTCCCCGAATCTTTGCGGAAAGCAATTCAAATTTCCTCGGCGAAATCGAAGGCGACAAAATTTTCCTGACCATACATTGTATAGCACGCCGAAGTAATTTGCAAGCGGCAGGGCGGCAAAATTCCCCAATATTCATCGAAATATTTTTCCGGTTTCTTGCGTTCTTTCGGAACGTCCCGTTTATTTTCTCTCGAACGTCCATATGACCCATTTTCTCTAATTTTATGCTTTGTGGAAATTGGTTCATTTTCTTGGTGGGGGGGCTTGATTTTTTGCAATTTTCTGCAATAATGGTTGTTTCCGTGGGGTGTACTTCTTCGCGGAGATTATGTTTGAAATAGTAAGACGTAGAAGCGTAGCGTAGCCTGTGGTGAACCGCTTCGGTGTGATTTATCAACGTTAGATATATGTGAGGTCGTTTCATGTCCCAGTTGGAAGTTTTGGAAGTCAAAAGTCGCGATGTTTTTGGAAAACGACGAATTCGTCGTATGCGCGCGGGCGGGTTGGTTCCTGCCGTCCTTTATGGTCATCAGCAGGAAGCACTTCCCCTTTGTGTTGAGGCGAACGCCATGATGATGCTCCTTCGTCGTGGTCATCAGATCGTCAATCTTCAGGGTGTTGCGAATTGCGAGGCCCTCGTGAAAGAAGTGCAGTGGAACGTGTGGGGGAATGAGATTCTCCATGTCGATTTCACGCGAATTGACGCGAACGAGAAAATCGAAGTCGTTATCCCCGTCGTTCTCAAGGGGGATGCCGTTGGTCTGCGCGAGGGTGGTGTTGTTGAGCTTCTCATTCACGAAGTGCGGGTTTCTTGCTCCGCTTCGAACGTTCCTGATGAACTCGTCATTCGCGTTGGTGATCTTGGTTTGGGACAGTCGATTTCGCTTGAGGATATCACGCTTCCCGAGGGTGTTGAGTTGGATCTTCCTGCCGACAGTGTTTTTGTGCATTGTGTGGAGAAGAAAGAGGAAGTGCTCGAAAGCTCTGAGATTACGGGAGCCGAGCCGGAAGTTATCGCGCGCAAGAAGGAAGAGGGCGCGGAAGAGTAATTTTCCTCAAAGTTCGTGGCGTTGCGAGGGTGCGCATGTTCCGTGGTTTAGTTTCCCTTTTGAAACGTTGCGCTTCGGCGCTCTTCGCGTCTCGACGTTCTTCGGAGCGTACGCACGCCGCCGTGGTGGATGAGATTTTTGCACAATCGCAAGTCTCGCAGCATCCCGCAGATGCGTGTATTGCGGAGGAGTATGCTGCCCGGCAGCCGGACGCGAAGCAGTTGGACGCGCTCCTCTCTTCCTCGAAGAAGGCGAAGCGTTTTGTTGCGGACGTCACGACGGGGGCAACTGGTGCGACGGGAGCGACGACCATGAAGCTGATTGTTGGTTTGGGAAATCCGGGTTCGAAGTACGCTGGCACGCGCCACAACGTGGGGTACGATGTCCTTGCGGAGTTGGGCAGGCGTTTCGGCTCGGGAAGACCCAAATCCAAGTTTCAGGGTGAGATTTTGGAGGCATCCATCGCGGGTGAGAGGGTCATCCTTTTAAGTCCCGTCACGTACATGAATTTAAGTGGGCAAAGCGTCCGCCCCTGCCTTGATTTTTATAAAATTGAGGTGAAAAATGTCCTTATTATTTGCGATGATGTGAGTTTGCCTCCGGGGAAAATTCGCATTCGTGCGCAAGGGAGCAGCGGTGGGCAGAAGGGCTTGAAAGATGTGATTCGCGTCTTGGGCACCGAGCGCGTCGCGCGTTTGAGAGTCGGGATCGGCGAGAAGCCCCCAGGGTGGGACTTGGCGGACTATGTTCTCTCCAAGTTTGAAAAGGACGAAAAGGAAGCGATGAGTGTCGCGATTCAGTGCGCGGCAGACGCTGTCGAATATTGGGTCAAAAATGGCATTGATCTTGCGATGACGAGATTCAATGCTTGACCTTAACGTATTGTTTTAGTAGTGACTTTAGTAGTATCAGAAACTTGTATTCAGGAGTATAACCTTGGCTCTTAACGTTTACGAAGGAATGTTTATCCTTGATTCCGCGCGTTTCGCTCGTGATCAGGAAGCTGTTTCCGCTCAGGTAACGAAGCTCATTCAAGATGCGGGCGGCGAGATTTTGGTCAGCCGGCTGTGGGAAGAGCGACGCTTGGCGTATCCGATCAAAGGACATCGAAAGGGTGTCTATTGGCTCACGTATTTTCGACTCGACAGTCTTGCGCTTGCCGAGTTGAATCGTCAGTGTGGTCTGTGGGATTCGAATATTCGAAATCTCTTTATCAAGATTGACCCGCGCATGGTCGACGCATTGGTCGAGCACGCTTTGGCTGGTCCCGCTGCGTTGCAGGATCGTCAGCTCCCCGAAGTGGGTGTTGAGTATGCCGAAGCGGACGACGAAGAATAGTATTTTTTCGATCATCACTCAATCCTTCACCCTTTTTGCAGGGAGGAATACACAATGGCAAGCTACAATCGCGTGATTCTCGTGGGCAATATGACTCGCGACCCGGATTTGCGCTATACGCCCGGTGGTATGGCGGTATGCGAAATTGGTTTGGCGGTCAATGATCGTCGTAGGACTCCAGAGGGCGAATGGGTCGAGGAGACGACTTTCATTGATGTCACTCTTTGGGCGAAAAATGCGGAAACGTGCAGTCAGTATTTGACGAAAGGCTCACCTATTCTCATTGAGGGGCGTTTGAAGCTCGATCAGTGGGAGCAGGAGGGGCAGAAGCGATCCAAACTCCGGGTCGTCTGCGAAAAAATGCAGATGCTGGGGTCGCGAGGTGCTTCTGGTGGCTCGGGTGGCTCGGGCGGAAACTATTCGCGTCGGAATGAGACGGAAGCCTATGGCGGAGGATACGAAGAGTATCCGCCTTCCTCCGCGCAGCAGCCCCGTGGTGGGGCGCAGAATCCTCCAGACGATATCCCTTTTTAAGGGCGTCTTTTGCGATTTGATTGGATACTTGCAACCATCCGATTCATCGCGTTTTTTTGCTTTCAGCGCTGGAGATATGTCCTTTCCTTGGACCTCTGGAGGCGTTGGCAAAGCTGGTAGAAAGAATGAATGGTTCTTTTTATCTAACTTGTTTTAAAAGAAACAAGGACACCTCGTTGTTAAGTTTGAAGGCAGAGTGCGTCTGTCGTTCCATTAGCAGCGTTCATCGTTTCGAAGACGAATTTCAATTCCACATAATTGGAAAGGATATAAAATGCCTAACACAAGAAAACAGAAGAAAATTAAGCGCAATTCATTCAAAATGAAGCGCCTTCCCAAAGGTCCCAATGGCGGCGTCGAGTTGCTTTTGATCCAGTCGGTTGATTCCCTCGGCAAGCAGGGTGACGTTGTGGAAGTCCGACCGGGCTACGCGCACAACTACCTCATTCCGCAGGGGTTGGCGACCATTGCGACCGACCACCACAAGCGTATGGTCGAGAAGCACAAGGCGCGTTTGGCTGAAATTTACAAGGCGAAGCATGCCGAGATGGAGAAGTTGGCCGAAGAATTGAGAAAGGCAAGCGTGTCGATTCAGGCGAATGCCAACGATTCGGGACATCTGTATGGATCCATTGGCGCGCCGGAGATTGTGGCTGCGCTTAAAGAGATCAATCTTCTCCTCACGGAAGACCAGATTCGTCTGGTGGGTCCGCTGCGCGAGTTGGGTCTTTACACCGTTCGCGTCCACTTGAGTGCGGAGATCGAGTCCGAGGTTCATGTTTGGGTTGTCCCAACGGTTGTGGCTCAATAAGTTTCTACTACTAAACAAGCGAGAAGCCGGAATTCGCCACGCGCGTTTTTCGGCTTTTTTTCTGTTTTTTTCAAGAAAATCCCCTTTTTTCGCGATATCCCACTTGACCAAATTCCAAAGTTGGATATAGTAACTATAATGTAGTAATATTGCCTGGCAAGTCAGGCTTGCGCCTAGGGAGTCCTCTCCGGTTTGTGGCGCGTTTTGCATACACTCATGGAACTTTAACGTCGGTTTTTCGCAGCGAGCTGTGGCGCAGTGGGTTGAGAACGACTCGCCCCAACGGCGGACGACTGCCGAATTTTCGCACGAAGTCATAACAAATCACAAGGATGGAACGAATGGATAAATTCGAACGTGTTTTAGAAGTAACGGGCGACTTTTTCTCGGGCATTGCGCAATCGTTGGAACGAAGCATCACCTCGCTTTTTGGTTCGTCGAACGCTCGTTATCTAAAAAAACTACAGCCGAAAATTCAGGCGATAAACGCGCTTGAATCTCGTTTCGAGGCAATGTCTAACGAGGAACTTCGCGAGCAGACGCAGAAATTTCGCCGACGTCTCGAGGCGGGTGAGACCCTGGACGACCTGCTTCCGGAAGCGTTTGCGGTCTGTCGCGAGGCGGGCAAGCGCGTTTTGGGAATGCGCCATTACGACGTTCAGCTCATCGGCGGCGCGGTGCTTCACAGCGGGTCGATTGCCGAGATGATCACGGGCGAAGGAAAAACGCTCGTTGCCACCCTCCCTGCGTATCTCAACGCCCTGTCGGGAAAAGGCGTGCACGTCGTCACTGTGAATGATTATCTCGCGCGGCGCGATATGGAGTGGATGGGACCTCTCTACATGTCGCTCGGTCTCACGGTCGGTTCCATCCAGTCGAATATCTCCACAGCGGAGCGCCAGAAAGCGTATCGCTGCGACATCACGTACGCGACGAACAACGAGTTGGGGTTCGATTATCTTCGTGACAATATGCGTCCTGCCGCGAAAAACGACTGGCGGTATCCTACCGACCTTCAGCAGTCGCAAGGGGCGCTTAATTATGCGATTATCGACGAAGTGGACAACATCCTGATCGACGAGGCGCGAACACCGCTTATCATTTCGGGTCCTGCGCATGGAGACATTTCGAAGTATCGCGAGGCGGACAAAATCGCGCGCCAACTCAAAAAAGGGGTTGATTTTGAAGTCAACGAAAAAGACCACACGACGAATCTCACCGACGAAGGTATTCGCACGGCAGAGCGTCTCGCGGGGGTTGAGTGCTTCTACACGGCAGGCAACATGGAGTGGCCGCACCTGATCGACAACGCTCTCAAGGCGCATCATTTGTATAAGTTGGACGTGAACTACGTCATCAAAGACGGGGAGATCGTCATTGTGGACGAATTCACGGGGCGACTCATGCCCGGGAGAAATTGGTCTGATGGGCTGCACCAAGCGGTTGAAGCGAAGGAAGGCGTGCAAATTAAGCAAGAGAATCAGACGCTCGCCACCGTGACGCTTCAGAATTTTTTCAAACTCTATCCCAAAATCTGCGGAATGACCGGTACCGCAATGACGGAGGCGAACGAGTTTTGGAAAATATACAAGCTGGACGTGATTGCGATTCCGTCCAACAAACAACTTCAGAGAGTGAATCATCCCGACTTGATTTATCGCACGGAGGAAGAGAAATATCGTGCCGTCGCGGAAGAGATTGAGCGCGTGCATCGTTGGGATTCGCTCGAACTCACGGACAAGGACGACAAAGAGTGGTTGGGGCGAGTCGTTTCGGAGACGGACGATTACGTCGAATTCGTGTTTAAGGGAGACAAAACGTCCGAGAAAGTCCCGCGCAAACGAATTTATAGCCTCCGTCGCGGCGGGCAGCCGATTCTCGTTGGTACCACGTCGATCGAGAAGAGTGAGCTTATCTCTGGAATGCTCGACCGAATGGGCGTGAAACACAACGTTCTCAACGCCAAAAATCACCAGAAGGAAGCGGAAGTGATTGCTCAGGCGGGGCGCAAGGGAATGGTGACGATTGCAACCAACATGGCGGGGCGTGGAACGGACATTATCCTCGGGGGAAATGCTGACGCAATGGCGTGGAGTGTCCTCCAGGAGAAATATCCTACGCGTCTCGACGTCCCGCGCGAGGAGTGGGACGCTCTCATGCACGACATTGAAGTGAAAGAAGACATGAAGGCGGAGGGCGAGGAAGTTCGCAAACTCGGCGGACTCTACGTGATCGGTACAGAACGCCACGAGGCGCGACGTATCGACCTCCAGCTGCGTGGGCGCTGCGGGCGTCAGGGGGATCCGGGACAGAGCCGATTTTTCCTCTCGCTCGAAGATGATTTGATGCGCATTTTCGCGGGTGACTGGGTCAAAAGTGCCCTCACGTATCTCGGAATGCAGGACGGACAGGCGATCGAAAGCGCCATGGTCACGCGGCGTGTCGAGGGTGCCCAGAAAAAAGTCGAGGAGAGAAACTTCGATATTCGAAAAAATCTCCTCGAGTACGACGAAGTGATGGACGAGCAGCGAAAAAGAACCTATCGATATCGTCAGGATATCCTCGAAGGGGTGAGTTGCCGCGACCTCATCTTCAACATGGTCGAGACGCAAATTTCGTTGTTCTTGGAGCGCTATTTGGATCCAAACTACGGCATCGAAACCTTCTGCGCGTGGGCGGGAGAGCGTTTGGCAACAGAGCTTAACGTCCGACACTTCAAAAATATGAATTACGAGGAGGCGTCGAAGCAGGCGATTGATGAGGCACTTTGGATGGCGGAGTCCACGATTATGGACATCCTCGACGAGAACGTTTCGACCGACGTGGATGAAGAGGATTGGAACTGGGACGCGCTTGCAAAGGGAATCAACACGCGGTGGAACATCGGTATTCGTGAGCGCGACCTTCGAAAAGTCGGGCGCGACGAGTTGGACACGTTCCTTGTCGAGAAAGTTCGGGCGTTCATTGAGAAGTTCGATCTTGCCGAAGGCGCGTTCCTGCTTGAGCAAGGGTTCGGTTTGAAAGCCGCCAGCGGTTGGATCCGCAGCAAATTCGGTATTGATTTCTCGCCAGAAGAGATGAAAAATCAGTCCAAGGCGGAGATTAGTGCGAAACTTTTCGACCTTGTGCAAGAGGCGTATTGCAAGAAAGAGATAGAGTTCCCCGTTTTGGCGGGCGAGTACCACTTCTCGCGACGCGACGCGCAAGGGAATCGCATCTACGATCGCGAGGCGCTCAGCCAATGGTCGGCGGGGCGTTTCGGCGTGGGTATATCGGACACGATCCTTAAAAGTACGACGAGAGACCAATTTCATCAAAAACTCATCGAGTGTAGCGAGGAGTGTGCCCAGCGAGAGAAAATCCTCGTCGAGGAGGCAAAATCGAGAATCAACGAATTCATCAGTCAGCACCAATCCAACAATGATTTCCGTCCCTCCGATGAGGAATTGGCGCAATTCATTGCCGAGATGGAGGATCGATGGAATATTCTCGTACGAATCGAAGAGTTGAGAGGAATGTCGGAAGAGCGCTTCGAGAGAAAAATGCTGGAGGCAATCGACGATCGTTTCCGTCCCGAAATGCGCAAAATGGAGCGTGCGCTCGTTTTGTCGATTTTGGATGCCGCATGGAAAGAGCATTTGCTCGCAATGGACCACCTCAAAAGCAGCGTTGGGCTTCGTGGATACGCTCAAGTCGATCCCAAAATCGAGTATAAGCGTGAAGGTATGAAGACCTTCGACAACATGTGGAAGTCGATTGGCGAACGCGTCACGGATCTTGTTTTCCGCATGGAGCAGCTCGACGAGCGTTTTGTCGGCTCCACTTGGTCTCAGCAGACCGCGACACACGAGGAGGCTGGGTCTGCCGTCCAGAGCACGGGGCAGGGCAGTATTCAGGAGGAGCAGCAAGCCGCCATTGAAGGGTCGCAGGATAAAAAACGCGTGCCGATTAAAAATGTCGGTCCCAAAGTCGGGCGTAATGATCCATGCCCTTGTGGCAGCGGAAAGAAATTTAAAAAGTGCTGCGGCAAAAATTCCTAAACCTCAACGGGGGAGCCAAAACTCCCCCACGAACTAATGATTGATCGAATCCTCATTTTTCTCCGCGGCGTGTGTATGGGCGTTGCGGACGCAATCCCTGGCGTCTCTGGCGGAACAATCGCCATGATCGTCGGCATTTATGAGCGTCTCGTCACGGCAATCAGCCGATGCGACGCGACGTTCGTCTCCCACATCCTCCATTTGCGCTGGCGGAAGGCACTTGCTCACGTCGATTTTGGCTTCGTCATTACGCTTCTGGCGGGCATCGTCACGGGAATCCTCGCGTTTTCCTCGCTCGTTCTTTATTTGCTCGAAAATCATCTCCCCGTGACGTTCGCGGCATTTACAGGTCTCATTCTCGGCTCGGTGTGGATATTGTTCCGAAAGTTGCGATCCTACTCCGTCGGTACCTTTTTGATGATCCTCCTTGGTGCGGTTTGCGCATGGTGGATCGTTGGGTTGAAGCCCACGCAGGGCGCGGACTCTGCGCTCTACATCTTTATTTGCGGAATGATTGCGATTTGCGCCATGATTCTGCCGGGGATCAGCGGCTCGTACATCCTCCTCATCCTCGGAAAGTATGCGTTCATCATCGACAAGGTGAAGCGTGTGTCGCATTTGGACGCCACGGTCTCCGACCTGCTTACGCTCTCGATTTTTGCCGCAGGGTGCTTGGTGGGGCTGCTCTCGTTTTCCAAACTTTTGAAATGGCTTTTGAAACACTACCACACGGCAGTTCTCGCGCTTTTGACGGGTTTCATGCTCGGGTCGCTCCGGTGCCTTTATCCCTTCCAACGTATGGTGGGGGAATCACATTTCGAGACGCTCGACATTTCGACGGTTCCGGTTTCGCAATTCGCGAATGTGGGAATTTCGTTCGTCTTGAGTCTTCTTTTCATTTTGCTCCTCGAGCGCGTGGCGAGAAAACCTTCATAGCGCAGGTCCGCCTTAAACTTCCGTTGCGCATTGGGACAGAAGCGCAAAATCGGCAACATTTGCCACGATTTTCTCGTTCGTGAGGTTTTTGTGGGTCGCGAGAAAACACGGCGCGGTCGGAGCGCCAAGCGGTTCTCGCAACCTCGTGAAACCGAAATTTAGGGAGGACGAGTATATACTCACTTTCCAAACGACGAGTGAGCGCGAGACTCCGCGCCCCGCACGCAACGAGGGGGGATTCTCACCCACGGTTTTCCCCTCTTGAGCGGATTCCACGTGATTCCCGCCAACTCATCGCATTTGTTCAGTCCAGCTTCCCAGATGCGGACAAAAAGCCCGCGCCGTTCCCACAGAACGAACCTGCGATGCAGCGCGGCGGAGCCTAAACCGCCGAATTTTTCGCGCGGTAGTGCGTTCCATATAATCCTCGTCCGCAGCACGTACACCATTGCGGAAAAGTACGTTCTGTCGTCATATTTTCGCTTGCGCCCGCCTCCGGATTTTCGCATGTACGTCCCGTTTGGGTCGCGACACTCCTCTTTCGACGGAATCAACGGCTCAATCTTCGCCCAAAATTCGTCCGAAATTTCCCATGGTTCTTTTCGCGCCATTTTTTGAACTCCTCTCGCTACGTTTTCGACAACCGAGGGGCAACTTTAATCGTTCGAAACGCTCCCTCGACTTTATACTCGACGTGCTTTATACTCATCGCACATTAAAATTGTGGTTTTCGTGACGTTTTGCGACCCGTGGCGTGCGCTCCAACGGCGAGCAAAACCGAAATTTTTAGCGCGAAGCATTATAATACTTCTCGTTGAAATTTCCGGTACCGTCCGCCGTTGGAGCTACGCACCACGGCTCGCAATGCGTCGCATAAAACGGGAATTTTAAAGGAGAACGAGTATATATCATTCGCACTCGCGCATCCGATACCCCACCCCGCGGACGGTCTCGAGGTTTTCGCCCCAATCGCCAAGTTTGCGACGGATGTTGACGATCTGTACGTCAATCGCGCGCTCCGTCACGGGGTAGTCGTTCCCTTTCACTTCAGAAATGATTTGGTTCCTCGTATAAACCCGCCCACGCTTGTACGCAAGGAGCCACAAAATTTCAAACTCGCTGTACGTCAGCTCGATTCGTTCCCCTTTGAGCACGACAGATCGGTTTTCGTCGTTCATAACGAGGTCTCCGCAGCGGATGATCGATTTCATCGTCGTCTCGTCGCGGCGCAGTTGGACTCGAATCCTCGAAATGAGAACCTTGTTGCTGAATGGTTTCGTCACGTAATCGTTCGCGCCCATCTCCAAACCAAGGACGATATCGGACTCCTCGCTTTTCGCCGTGAGCATGATAATGGGAATCCCGGACGTCGCGGGGTTGGTCTTGAGGAGTCGGCAGACCGACAAACCATCCATCCCGGGGAGCATCAGGTCGAGCAAAATCAAATTCGGCAAGTGCCTCCTCGCCTCCGCCAGACCACTCTCTCCGTCGGACGCGATGAGAACATCGTGAAAGCCATTCAGCGTCAAATTCATCTGGAGGAGCTGCTGAATCTCCCGCTCGTCCTCGATGATGAGGATTCTATCCTTCGGCATATTGCCCCCTGGTTTCGTGTGAGGTTGAACGAACCGATCGTGCGGCGGCGTCAGGGGGAGCCGATCCACTTTCCGCAGCGAACGCAATTGTCTTTCTTGCTCCCAAATCCACACGAGCTACAGATCGACGCGGGGATGCCGCCTGAGCCGATCCACTTTCCGCAGCGGATGCAGTCGTCTTTCTTGCTCCCAAATGCGCACGAGCCACAAAGCGAAGCGCGAACGCCGTTGTTTGCGACCCACTTTCCACACAAGACGCAATTGTCCTTTTTGCTCCCAAATCCACAAGAGCTACAGAGCATCGCCCTCGCGGAAAAGAACGTTGTGTGGTCTCCCGACTCGCAGCGACACGGTTCGTGGGCGTCTGCAACTCCCGCACAAAGCGCGAAGAGCAGAACGGACGAGACCAAAATGAGATTGTGCTTCATGATTCTTCTCCTTAATATCTATGTATATGTGGTTGAGTTTCTACACTTTCCTCTTCGCTCTTCCGCCGAGGAGCGTATACAAAAGGAGGACGCCCGCCAGGACAAGGAGCGGAATGGCGATGATTGGTCGAAAATAGAGCCACCCGATAGCGATCGTCACGAGCGACACGATTGCCGCGAGGAGGAAAGAGAACATTCCCACGCCGAAGCCGACGATGTTCCCCAAGAGAGGAATCACGTCCGCCAACACCTTAAACGGGTTGAAGATCATGGAAAACCCGATCCACATCATGACGAATCCCACCGCGCGCAGGAGCCAACCCAAAATCGCGTTGGAGGAGCGAGCGTTCGCGAACATCATCTCCTTACTCACCAAGCCGTTCTCCAAAAGCTCCACGGTACCATTCGGCGTCTGGTGCGGCACGAACGTCTCTCCATGCTGCTCGGACACAACGCTCACTTCTTTCGTTTGAGGGACGTACTCAAACCGAACTCGCACGTCGCCAATCTGCGGAGCCGCCGAGTTCTCCCCATGATAAAACCCTCCATTCTCCCACCGAAACGCAGGTTCCTCAGAAGCAGACTCTTCAGACACGGGCGCTTCTGGCGCGGGTACTTCAGGTGCGGGCGTTTCTACTGGAGCCGTCTCTTCCGATGCGACATCCGACGTGGATTCCGACTCAGTGGATTCCGCATCTGCTGGCGTGGTCTGCGTGGGGAGAGGTTCCACCGGAATCACGTCTGTGTTTTGCGGCTCAACCTTGCTCGGCTCGGGCACGGAATACGGCTCCAACGGTCCGATCATCCCCACCAACGAGGGCGAAAGCGAGAACGCCCCCAGTCGGACGTTTTTCGCCACGAAGGACTGCCCCTCATATGGGAAGGTTGCGGGGTTGTCGTGCCCGCTTTGCTTGAACGCGGAGGAGTCGATGTGCGAGGCGCTCCACACCTTCGAATAGGAGTAGGTGGTCTCCGATTTTTCGCCTCCCCCGACTTGTGTCGTTGTGGAGGTCGAGGAAGTTTCCTCCCACTGGTACATTTCGACACGGCGCACAAGATGAATCGCAGGCGTGGAGACGCCGAAAATCGGGTCGCTCAAGACGTCGTCCGTCTTTGCGCTGCCCGTCAGATAGACGAGCGCTCCTTCGTTCACCTTGTTGACGACATTGGCACTCACCTCAATGCACTCCCCCTCCGCCTGATCAAGCGCGCGGTAGCGTTTGATCAGGCGCCCTTCGTTCCAAAAGAGGAGAGCAGTGGCGATGATCACCAAAACAATCCCGATCAGGATTCCCTTAAACGCATTCCCCAGCCGACTAAACCAGGAAGTCGCCGTCGTTTCTGTGTATGCCATTGTCAGCAGCCTTTCTTCAAAATAGACTCAACTTTTCTATGTCTGTCTCCTAAATCTCCATACGAATTTCAGTATTCCCAGAAATCCAGATCAGAGACCGACACAGGACCAGTATACCACTTGCCCCCCCTTTTGTCAAGAGGGGGCAAGAGGTGTGACATTTGGGGAAGTCGGGGAAGTCCTCGAATGTCGTGGATGTTGGAGACTCACGACTGCGCTGGCGCTCGAAAGTTCCTTCCTCGGCAGTTTTTTTATTTTTTTGCTTTTCCCCCCACTTTATGCTTGACAATACGGGTTGATGGCGTACACTACGTATTGCTATAACAGGTGCCGTTATGGAGGTTTGACTCCAAGGCAGAGGTTGAGCGACAGTCGGTGGTCTGCGCTGGGGTGGTTCAGGATTCAATACTTATGGAATTTTACTATGCGTACAAATATATTTGTTCGGGTCGTGTGCGGGATTAGCGTGTTGATTTTTGTCGTGTCGCCACTTTTCGCAGACGTGACGTACTCCAACCAAAATATCACAGAAAGCGTCGACACCACGGGCAGCAACCTCACGGTTGATACGCTCGGTCCGCACAATGCGGTTGGTTCGACCACCCTCGGCGGGACGGCAACCTTCGCGGATGCGATTTTGAAAATTGAAGTCGACGCAAGCGGGATGGATATTCTTTCCGTTGATTCGATTTCCTTCACGGGCGCTTCTGTTTTGTCGATCGAGACAATCAACGGTTACACGCTAAAACCCAATACGCGTTCGCATTTTTACAAACGACGGAGGCATTGCCAACGGTCGATTGGGGAAAGTTGGTGACTGAGGAGACCGATTACAATTGGAACTACCGCGTTGTTGTCGAGCCTGCGCGACGTGGACGCTTCTCGTTTTGGGCGCGTTTGGGTTGTGCTTTGCGCGGAAGAAGGTTGGAAATTCGGTTTCCACGAAATAAATGGTTTGCGGAAACGGAGGGCGGGAGATTTTCGCCCCCCCTTGTCAAATTAGAAAAATATGCTAGAATACAAGTAACTTTTTTGCTTCGTATTTTAAGGAGAAAATGAGATGTCCAAACCTCAGCATATCGTCAAGAAAGCCAATCATGGCAAGCGTCCTGCCTCTTCGCAGGCACGGAAGGCAAAGCGTCACCAGGTGAAAACCTGAAATTAGTGCTTTTATCATTGCTCATGTTCACTACGCCACGTTTTTTAGCGTGGCGTGTTGTTTTGTTTTAAACGGAGGACGTTGTGGCTAAAAAACCTTCCCTTCTTGATCTGTCTAACGTTGATTTCGACAATGTTCTACTGACGCAGGAAGACATTCGAAAATATAATCCCCATCGTTACGAAATGGAATTGCTCACAGGCATCGTCTATGAAGATAACGAGAATTCACTCTACGTCGCGTACCAAGATGTCACGGATCAGGCATTTTGGTATCGAGGACATATGCCGGGGTTCCCTCTCATGCCGGGGGTGTTGATTTGCGAAACTGCCGCGCAGGTTGCGAGTTGCTACGCGACGAAAGACAACTATCTCACAAGCGGAGTCGTGGGATTGGGAGGGTTGGACAACGTCAAATTTCGAGGAATCGTCCGCCCTGGGGATCGCTTGGTCGTGATCGTCAAGATTTGCAAAGTTCGCCACAAGATGATGCAGATCGTCTTTGAGGCAGTCGTCAATGGGGACGTCATCGCGGAAGGTGAAATCAAAGGCGTTGCGATTCCAACAGAGACTCCTGAGAAAAAGTAGAGGTTCAACGGATGCCACGACGCTCGTTAAGAAGAATCAATCAGTCGTTGGATTATTCCAAACACCTCTATTTGGTGAAGGAAATGGAGTTTCCGTGTGACCTCGCGCTCTATTTTGAGAATCCTCAGGCACCTTTGGAGGTGGAAATAGGAAGTGGGAAGGGGCATTTTCTCCACGACGCCTCTGCCGCCAACCCAGAACACAATTTCATTGGTATTGAGGTGGCGCACAACTACGCTGCCTTTTGTGCCGCACGGCTGATTGGGGATAATATTCGCAATGCGTGCGTCTTCTCTGGAGATGCACTTCCCGTTTTTCACCAAGGTTTCTCGCCAGAGTCGCTATATGCGGTTCACGTCTATTTTCCCGACCCATGGTGGAAGAAAAAGCACCGTAAGCGCCGTGTCATGCAGATGGAGCTTGTGCGCTGCGTGGAGTCGCTCCTGTGCTGCGGTGGGAAGCTCCACTTCTGGACGGATGTGGAGGAATATTTCCAAACTGCGCTGGAGATGATGAGCGCAGAGTCGATTTTGAAGGGACCGTTTGTGCCGGAAGTCGATGAAAACGCTTGGCGGACGCACTTTGAAAAACGCACGATCCAAGAGGGAAGACCCGTTTTTCGCTCTTATTTCGTGAAAGAGTAATTCACGATACATCAAGAAACGACGAACGACGCGGAATGAGAGCCATTCGCGTCGTTCATCAAAAAATTGAAAGCGCTTAATCCGAGAGCGCTCGGTGCTAGAAATCGAAATCTTCGTCTTCAGCGTCCGCGTTTTCGTCGTCCGCCTCTTCCTCCTCGTCAGAGCCGAATTCTTCGAACACGCCTTCTCCATCGTCCTCGCCGAAATCATCCTCCTCACTGAGTCCTTCCTCGTCTTCCTCGGCAAATTCATCCTCCTCGGCAAATTCGTCGTCGGAATCATCGCCGTCGAGCGTATCATCTTCGGATTCATCGTCTTCAGATTTCTCGTCCTCATCCTTCGCGATAGTCCCGAACTGTTCCTCGTCGTCGATCTCGTCACGCGCGGCAATCCAATTGGCGGTATAATCCACCGGGTCCTCCACAGCAATTTCTCTCAGGCACTGGAGCAAGCCCGTTTCCGTTGCGAGATAAATGCGATCTGTCTGCTGGTTTGTCATTTTGAACGCAAAATCATTGACCGGCAAGGAGGTAATTCTCTGCCCCGAGACGCGATCCAAAACCACCAAGTCGCCTTTTTTGTCGAGGGCATAGACTCGATTTTTGCTTGCGGAGATGAATTTTCGAATGCCTGGGGACCACCATTTTGCCTCGGTGGAATTCCCATCGCCACCGGTTCTTGCGTCGACACAGAACATTCCAGAAACGACTGTTGCGACGAACAAATCCTCCTCGACACAAACTGGGGTGTCCCACACATCCTCGCCAGCAAGGAATCTCCACAAGATTTTGCCAGTAGTCTCCTCGACAGCGTAGACGAACCCCTCGGTACTCTGCGCGAAGAGCACGCCCGGCTTGAAAGGATTCTTTCCCTGCGCAGGCGCGGGTGGCAAATACCCGAGAGCACCCTTGCACTCGCCCAAAATGGGGACGTTGTATTTCTCGTCCACCAAGGAGTCGCCCGAGATATTCACTTGGCAGAGGGTCACGAGACTGCTCGCGGTCGGCCACGCGACAAACTCGCGACGAGGTCCGCAACGAGTCACGATGGGCGCAACCTTTAAGTCGCCAATAGAGCGAATCGAAAGCGGCTCCTGATACTTTTTCATCAGGCGCAGAGATTGGATGAACTCCTCTTTGCGATCACGACGATCCTGACTCGAAAGGATCGACTCCGAAATGCCGAACTCTTTGAACGGATCCTCCATGGGCTGCAAATCGAAAATGTACACCACACCATTAATGGCAGGGACGTAGGCTCTCTCTTCCCCCAACACAAGGGAATTGGCGGCGATCGAGGGCATCTCTTGATCCAAAAGCACTCGCCCATTCGCACGATTCATGATGTACAACACAGAGCCGCACGTAAAACCGACATAATACCTGCTGGCGGCTAAACCTTGAACATATTTTCCTTTGGCGTGAATGGTAGAAGTCCACAAAGTGACCCCCGTCTCGGCGTTGGTTGCTTGGACCGCACCATTTTGCGTCACCGTGAAAATGACGCCACGATCAATAATGATGGAGGAAAGTCGATCTTTTCCAGAGTCGATTTGGATTTGATTCGTCCACTGACGCACAAGTCCGCGACTGTTCGCGATTTCCTGCGGGATGATATTCCCTCTCCAGATACCCTGCGCCCTGAGAACATTCGTGCTCAAGCAAAGAGTCAGGAGCAGACCGAGAACCAGGAGCGCCAAACGCCGCCCACCAATTCGCAACGCTTTATTCATACAAGACCTCAATGGACTCAAAAAATTTTCTCTCAAAACATAACAACACGCTTCCACACTTATCGGCTGGTTTTTGTCCCCGCTTGTGGGGTTCTTCAAAAAAACGGTTGTACCGATCGTGCCGATTGGACGTCGACAACGTTCCCGTTTTCGCTTATTGATCTGGACGACTCGCGCGGTTCGAGACATCAGCCTTCCGCCGCACTCGGAGACGAAGCGGGATTGTCTTCTGAACGCCCCCACGGATTTTGCCAATCGCCCCAATTTTCAAGGTACATCTGATAGGCAAGGGAATTGCCAGCACGGACTTCCAACCATTTTTTCGTGTTCTCGACGAGTTTTTGCTCCTCGAGCAAGGACAAATAGCCCATCAAAACGCGCGTGCGAAGGAAGACGAAATACGTGTCCAAAACGTCGCATCGGCAATAGTCCTCAATCTCTTGGAATTTTCCCTCGTTGTGCATGTCCTGCACCATGCAGCCTTGGACGTCCATTTTTCCGGGCTTCCCAATCAAATTTGCCGCCAGACTCAGCCCGCCGTTGAAGCGGGTTGTCCCGAAATTCGTCAGAATGTCGCATAAATCGATGTGCGCGTTCTGGTTGAATCGATTTCTCGGCTGCTCGAACGACTTCGCAAAGGGCGAAAACCAACCGGGAATCGAAACCCCATACCGAAAAGCGGAAAGCTCCATGAGCGGGATGTCGAAATTGCGCCCGTTGAATGTCACGAAAGCGGGACGCGCGTATTTCTCCCACCCTCGCCAAAAGCGCTCGACAATCTCCGCCGGCGTGAATTGCGTTTCACTCAGCCCAACCAGATCCAGAAGCTCGTACTTCTCGGACACCTTCGCGAGGACAACGGCGGTTGGAATTTGGAACGTGTACGGGATAAAATCTTTCCCCGTCTCGTCCATGAGCGTTTTTCTCCAGCGCGCAATGGCATCGTGCGGGGAGATTTCTTCGTGCGGATACTGAAGATGCGCCGCCAAGGCACCATCCGTCACGGACTCAACGTCAAATATCAAATAGCGGATTTTTGCACTCATGGTCTCTCTCACTCAATCGTATCTTTGGCGTAAAATGGGATTGCGCACGTCACGCAGAACACACCAATATTATACCACACGGGAGCGATACGTAAATACCTACAGAGAGAAATTTTAGAAAAAAGGTAAGATTTTCCCGACGTTCACGACACAGTGCAAAAAACCCCTCCCCAGCGTTGGTTCCAGGGAGGGGAAATAAGATTTTACTCCAAAGATTCCGACGAATCGTCTGCCGAAACGTTAGTCGAAGCCTCGGTCGAAGTCTCCGTTGAAACCTCGGGCGCTGTCTCTTCGCCATTCTCGCCACCTTCAGCAGAAGGCTCATCGTCTTCCGGCGGCATGGCACGGAACGCCACGAGAACGTCGTCCGAATCCAAACTCATGACACGCACGCCCTGGGTGTTGCGCCCCGTGACGCGTATTTCGCTCACGTCGATTCTTTGAATTTTCCCGCGCGCCGTCATCATCAAGACCTCGTCGCCAGGATAAACCGTTGCGCAACCGATCACGTCGCCATTGCGCGCGCTGGTGCGAATGTCCAAAATTCCCAATCCACCCCGGGCGGTGCGTCGGTAGGAACGCTGTCCCGCCTCCGGTGCGTCGGGCGCTTCTGGAGCCTCGGGCACGTCGCCATTCTCCGCCGAAACGGTATCGTCTTCTAACGATTCCTCCGTCGGCGTCTCGTCGGAAATGAGGTTTTTGGGAGAAATCCCCGACCCGAAGGGCGTCTGCTTGGCGTATCCATTCTCGCACACCGTGAGCAAATTCGCATCCGGTCGCGCGATTGCCATGCCCACAACTCGGTCTCCGTTGCGGAGTTTTATGCCACGCACACCCGTCGCGGTGCGCCCCATAGGTCGGACGTCCGTGTGGTCGAAACGAATCGCGCGTCCTTTTTTCGTGGAAAGAACGATATCCTCACCAGGTCCAACGATATCGACGCCAATCAACTCATCCCCCTCGCGGAGATTGAGAGCGATCAAGCCGGTTTTCCTCGGGCGACGATAATCCGCCAACTCGGTCTTCTTAATGACTCCCTCGCGCGTTGCCATGACGAGATACCGATCCTCGCCGTCAAAATCGTGCACAGGTCGGCACTCGGCAATCTTCTCGTCCTTGTCGAGCGGGATGAAATTGATGATCGCACGCCCCATTGCGTCTCGCGCCGCCTCGGGCAAGTCGTAAATTTTGAGCCAATACACCTTCCCTTTGTTCGTGAAGAACATGAGAAAATCGTGGGTGGAACCAACGATCAAATGCTCGATCGGGTCGGACTCCTTCGTTTTGGCACCTTTAAGCCCCTTGCCACCACGACGCTGCGCGCGATAGAGAGCGGTCGGCGTCCGTTTGATGTACCCACCCGCCGTGATCGAAACGACCATGTTCTCTTCCATGATGAGCGACTCGAGCGTTGTTTCGAGATCAATCGCCTCGATTGCCGTGCGGCGTGCGTCGCCATACTTGTCGCGCATCTCCGTAAGATCGTCACGAATGATAGCGAGGATGTTCTTGTCGGAGGAGAGAATTCGATTGTACTCCTTGATGTCCGCCAAGAGGGTGTGGAACTCGCCCGCCAATTTTTCTTGCTCGAGATTAACGAGCTGCCCGAGCGTCATGCGCAAAATCGCGTCCACCTGAACGGGCGTGAGGGAGTACTCTTCTTTGTGACCATACTCGTTCGCAAACTCCTCGAACCCATCGTCCCCCAACGCACGCTGAATGAGCGCCGACGGGCACTGTATTTCGACAAGCAAACGCTGTTTCGCCTCCGCCTGCGTCTTGGAAGTGCGAATGGTTCGAATCACCTGATCGATATTCGCGTGCGCGAGCAGAAGCCCCTCTACCGTATGTTTGCGCTGGCGCGCCTTGTTGAGGAGGAAGAGCGTTCGGCGACGAATCACGGTCATTCGGTGGCGAAGGAACTCCTCCAACATCTCCTTGAGCGTAAGAATTCTCGGCTTGCCATCGACCAGCGCAAGCAGAATGATCGAATAGCTATCCTGTAGCGGCGAGAATTGATAAAGCTGGTTCAATACCACATTGGGGTCCGCGTCGCGCTTCAATTCGAGAATAAGACGCACTGGCTCCTTGAGGTCGCTCTCGTTTCGAATCGCGGAGATTCCCTCGATTCTCCCAGACGTGACAAGCTCGGCAATCCGTTCCTCGACCCGGTCTCGCGCCTGTTGGTAAGGAATTTCGGAAACGATGATTCGGCAACGATTTCCTTTGGTCGCCTCCTCAATACTCGCCCTTGCGCGCACGACGATGGTGCTTCGCCCCGTCATGTATCCGCGATAGATGCCGTTTTTGCCGCAAATAATGCCCCCCGTTGGGAAGTCCGGCCCCTGTACGATTTGCATAAGCTCCTGAATGGAGATCGTTGGGGTGTCGATAATCGCGACCAAAGCGTCGCAAATCTCTGTGAGATTGTGCGGCGGAATGGAGGTTGCCATGCCGACGGCGATACCATTCGCCCCATTCACGAGGAGGTTGGGGAATTTCGACGGCAAAACGATCGGCTCCATATTCTTGCCGTCGTACGTGGGCGTGAAATCGACCGTGTCCAGCTTCAAATCTTCGAGCATCATCGCGGCAAAACGCGACATGCGCGCCTCGGTATATCGCATTGCCGCCGGAGGGAGACCCGCGATGGAGCCGAAATTGCCCTGCTTGTCCACCAACACGTAACGCATATTCCACTCTTGCGCCAAACGCACCATCGTAGGATAGACGATACTTTCGCCGTGCGGGTGGTAGTTTCCACTCGTGTCGCCCGAGATTTTAGCACTTTTGACGCGTGCCGCCGTTGGGCCGAGATTCAGATCGTTCATCGCGACGAGAATACGCCGTTGCGACGGTTTAAGACCATCATGCACATTGGGAAGCGCTCGACTCACGATAACGCTCATTGCGTACGTGAGGTAGCTGTTTTTCATTTCGTCTTCAACCGTCAATTCGAGCAGCCGACCGCCATCTGGAGGGATGGGAGCGCCTTGCGTTTCATCTGCGGGGGGGAGATCATTCGTGTCTGCCACGGTTTTTCCTTCGCTATTAAGCCTCTATCAAACACACCCTAATATCCCATCTATTGTACCATTTTTCCAAGAAAAAACAAGGGGGCAAGAAAACTTTTCGCAGGGCTGGTGCCGTCAAATTTAGAGGCAGCCGCATGAATTTTTTACTCATCGCGCCTTATAATGCTTCTCGTTCGAATTTTTGGTTCCGTCCGCCGCTGGATCTACACACCACGGCTCCCGAGACCTCGTGAAAACCAAAATGCACTACTGCATTATCGCGATCATGCCGTTTCACGTATTTGTTTTTTCCTGCTGGCACCAGCGGAGAAGCCCTCCGCACCAAGTCAGAAGCAGATCGTAAAAATCCGCAATCGCTTGATCCGAAAGACTGCCAGAAAAAATCACTTTCCGCCCCACGCAGATATCCAAAATTTTTCGATCCACTGGAGAAACGCGCGGCAAAAGAGCCTCTTGGGAAGAAAAATACTCCCCCGTCTCACAATAGACTTTTGCCTGCAAGATGAAAAACGGGCTTTTATAAAGCTCCCGGAGGTTTGACGCGCGATCCTCAAAAAGATAGCTGTGGCAGACCGCGTGGTACAAATTCGCCGCCCCGACTCGAACCGCTTCCCAAGCGTCCGCAGGCTGAATCCGCAGCTGGAGCCAGTCCAACGTCCCTGCCAGAGGCTGCGTGTCGTGATAAAATTGGAACAAGTCCGCCTTCGGCCACGCCAACAGTTCTGCTTTCCCCGACACGAAACCACACAACTTGTCCGCCATTGGCGAGCGCCGCACCCAATCTCGATACGCCCGCAAATCTTCCGAGGAGAAAACGTCCAAAATCAAAACCAGGTCCAAATCGCTCGTTGGAGTCGCCTCTCCACGTCGATAACTCCCCTGCAGTCCGAGGCAAACGAGCCGCGATCCGAAGATCGCCTGAAGCTCCTGGAGCGAATCGTTCCACTCCTGCTGTTGAAAAAAAATCACCTTTTCATGCTCCTAATATTCATAATACTTCTCGTTGAAATTTCCGGTGCCGTCCGCCGTTGGAGCTACGCGCCACGGCTCCCGAAACTTTGCGAAGGCACAAATTTTAGGGGAGGATGAGCATACACCCGCACATTTCAGCCCAAAATCACAACGAGGAGTGGGGAATTCCCACTTTCTCCAAGAGTTGGATCGCCTGAGCAAACCCCTGATCCGCAGACTTTCTGAGCCAAGGCACGGCTTTCCGCGTGTCGCGCTTGACGCCCGTGCCGTTGATGTAGCATACCGCCACGTTGTATTGCGCCTCCGCCAAACCACGCTTTGCGGATTTCAACAGGTACGAAAACGCCAATTTTTCGTTTTTCGGAGTGCCGACGCCGTCGCGCAACGCCATGCCGAGCGCGAGCTGCGCCATCGCGTCGTTCAAGTCCGCCGCTTTTTGGAACCAAAAAACAGCTTTTTCGTCGTTTTTGGGCAGATACTTTCCCGTGGAGCAGAAGATTCCTAACGTTCTCTGCGCCTCTGGGTGATTTTGTTCTGCCGCGCGCTCAAACCACACGACAGAATCCTTCTTTTGTTCGGGATTTTTGCTTGCAATGAGTACCATCCCCATCGTGAACTGGCTGTCGGCATCCCCCGCTCCCGCCGCCATTTGGAGGAATTTCAGAATCTTCTCCTCGTCGACCTCCACCCCCTCGCCGAGGCTATAGATTCGGACGAGCATTTTCATGGAATTGACATGGTGTTCCTCCAGCGCCGCCTGCTCGAAAAGCTCCACTGCCTTGGGGATATTGCGCTCCACGCCGTTCCCATGGTAGAAATTCATCGCCTCAAGGAAGAGCGCGCACTCCTCCTCGAATTCCCCTTCGCTCGTCGTCTTTTCCGCCAAGCAAAAAGTCTGTAATGAGAAAACGACGGAAAGTCCTAAACAAGAAATCCAAAATCGACAATACCTCATCTTCACGCACCTTTCGTTCTCCGTTTTTCCCTGGCAATTTCAACGAGAAGTATTATATAAAAATTTCTCCAATAAAATTCCCGCAAAAGTCTCACTGGCTCTTTGACAATAATGCCAGTATAGCACTCTTTGTTGAGGGAGTCAAGGGTGGAAGATGGAAAAATATCGATTATCAGAAAAAATCTGAATAAATTGCGTTACGCGAACAAAAAGGCGAACATAAAGGCGCGGAAAAAGTAGGGCGCCGGAGAATTTTCCACTTCTGAACTACCCCCGCCCTGCGGGCGTACCCCTTCAAAAACGGGGGAATTGAGGGGGAGAGACCTCCCACTCAAGCGCTAAGAAATTCTCCCTTTTGTCTGGAACTACGGGCTGCGCTCTTCGTTCTCGGCTCTGTAGAATCTCGAATGCAAACTTTTTTTGATCGCACCCAAGGATGCTGGACAATTTTGAGTACCCCTTGACGCACGGGCATCTTTTGTGTATAATGCGCGCACCGGTGGGTTTTTCCACTTTCACAACTCGTGTTGTAGATACATATGAGAAAAAATTATGCCCAAATCAGCGCAATCCTCTGAACTAACAGGCTGGACGATCCTTGGTCGTCTGGGACTATTTGTTTTTTTGGTCTATTGGTTTCTTGTTGGCGTAAAACTTTTCGGAGGGGCGATGGGGCTTGCTGGCGGAGGGGTCATGGAGTCCCTTCAATCCGGCTTCAGCAATCCTTTTGCGGGTTTGGCGATTGGGATTTTTGCCACCGCGATCATGCAAAGCTCTTCCGCAACGACGAGTTTGGTCGTCACGATGGTTGGAGCAGGGCAAATGTCGCTCGCCTGCGGGATTCCTATCGTGATGGGGGCGAACGTTGGTTCCACGATAACGTGCACCATGGTCGCGATGGCGCACGTGGGCGACCGAAAGGTGTTTAGCCGGGTGCTCGCTTGTTCGAACGTGCACGATATTTTCAATATGCTCGTTGTTGCGATTCTCTTCCCGACCGAAGTTCTTTCGAGGCAGTATTTTGGCGTTGGTTTTCTCGAGTACACGGCAACGTATCTCACGCAGTTCGTATCCTCTGGCGCGTCTGCTGAGGGAGTGTCGTTTATGAATCCGATTGCTCTTGCGGTCGATCCGACGTACGAGTTTTTCATGGAATTTTTTAAGTGGCTCCCGCTCTTCGTCGGAGGGTGGAAGTCGCTGCCCGCTCTCGTTTTCTCGCTCGCTTTGATTCTCGTTTCGTTGGTTTATATCACGACCAACATGCGTGTTCTCATGGCGGGGAAAATGGAGGTTTGGCTCAACAAAGTCCTTAAGCAGCATGGCTACGTTGGAATCGCGATCGGGGCGCTTATTACAATGATAGTTCAGTCCTCGTCGATCACGACGTCGCTTTTGGTGCCGATGTATGCGGCAGGGGTGCTCAACGCCTACGCTGCGTTTCCGCTCCTTTTGGGTGCGAATATTGGTACAACGATCACGGGGCTGCTCGCCTCGACGGTTTGCAATTCGTCGGCGGGCGTCACGGTAGCGTTGGTGCATACGCTCTTCAATGTGTGCGGTGTGCTGATATTCTATCCGCTCCCGTTCATGCGCAAGATACCAATTTACTTGTCCCATTTGCTTGCGACACTTATCGAGCGAAATCGGATTTGGGCGTTCGTCTTTGTCGCCATGATGTTTTTCATCATTCCCGGCAGTGGGATTTTGATCTGGCGCGACGCACCCGCCGAGGGGCAGGGTATCGAGAAGGCTGAGGGTGCCGAAAAAACTGAGGACAGCGGGATTATAAACCCTAAAATGATAGACCAGAAAGTTGATCAAAGCGGCGGGCAAAGCGCTGGTCAGGGTGTGGATTCTGTGGAATCAAACGATTGTGCCGAGTCGGAGCAGGAGCGTCAACGAGAGCACTCCTCTCCGTCCGATAAAAGTCAAGTGACACACTAAGTGAAGAAGAAGGATGTCGATTATGTTGGGTTGGTTTCGAACTTTGTTTCACAGCGTTCCCTCGCCGGGGCTTAAGAAAATCAGAAACGACTTCCTCGCGATGCTGGAGACGGCGCGTCAGGAATTTGCCACTGCCTGTCTGGTTGCCCTTGATGGGGAAGAGGCGGAGTCGTTGAGGGAAAATTTATTGGCGTTGGACAAAACCGTCAATAAGTCGGAGCGCCAGATTCGAAAGGAACTGGTGGTGCATTGTTCCGTTCAAGGGACGGTGGACCCGGAGTCGCTCGTGATGATGAGCATTGCGAAAGATGCGGAGCGGCTTGGGGATTATTCGAAAAACATTTTCGACATGGGGACGATTTGTCCCTTTTTGCCCGAGGGGGACGATCGTGTTCGATTGCTCGTGCTTCGGGCGTCGATCGACAAGGTTTTTGTCGACGCGATTAGTGCGTGTGACAGGCAAGATGAGGATTTTGCGCGGCAGATCATCAGCGAGTGCGTTTGGCTCGCAAAACAATGCGACCGCAATACGGAGCGCCTGCTTCGTTTGGATACACCCGACTGCCACACGGCTGCGGACGTCCTCATGTTCCGATTTATGAAACGTATGACGTCGCACCTCAAGAATATTTGCTCGAGTGTGGTTCAGCCAGTGCATAAATTGGATTTTACATCGAAAATCACGAAAGGAATGGACACCAAAAGTGGCGACCTTTTGGATCGACGCGAGATGCTTGGCGAGGGCGAGTTCGAGGCGAAGGAAGCCTAGAAGATTGGTGCATAAAAAAAGCGGCTTCCAAAAACGAAAGCCACCTCAGAACGCCCTATGGTATCAATTGGAGAGAAAGCGTACTTTATCATAACGCCGAATAGGCTCGACGATTACGACCCCAAAAAAGTGAAAACGCTTGTCCAGCCTATACCATTCCGTCGACACACGAAACAATCCTGAGTAGACATAAGGAAAAGTAAGGGTGAAAAGTCATCCATTAAGGATAGTATCATTTTAGCAGGTGTTTCCGAAAAAGCAAGAGGAGTGTCGGCATTTTTTCACTTATTTGGCGGTTTTTTTGGTTTTTTTATAAAGTTTTGCGGTTTTTTTGAGTAGTAAAGTTCGTTCGAGAGTTTTTTTAGCCGAGTTTCCAACAAAATGGGGGTTTTGTTGCGTAGGTTCGGGACAAAAAATTCTCTTTTAGGTGCGTCATCGATATGAATTGGACTTCCCGCACGGTCGAAGAGGCAATTGCCATTTTCCTCAAAGCTACCGAAATGAATAACCAAACGGTGGCGCGCGAAGGAAATATCGTCTTTCTGAATCTCGAGAACGCGCAGGACGTTTTTCTTACGGGTGATTTGCACGGCAATGTCGACAATTTTGCCGAAATCGTCGCGAGAGCGGATTTGGAGAACCACCCTCGGCGGCATTTGGTCTTTCAAGAAATTTGCCACGGCGGTCCTTCCTACCCAAACGGAGGAGGGGACCGATCCCACTCCGTGCTCGAAAGCGTCGCGGAAATGAAGGTGCGCTACCCTCAGAGAGTCCACCATATCATGAGCAATCACGAGTTGGCGGAACTCACGGACTATCCAATCCAAAAAAGTCGCCAACTGCTGAATTTTTCCTTCGCTTGTGGCTTGAGGTATTGCTACGGGCACAAGGCGGAGGAAGTGCGCCTCGCCATGTTGGGGTACCTCGAAAGTTGTCCTCTTGCGGTGAAAATTGCGGACCACATCTTCTTTTCGCACAGCATTCCGGACGCTTTAGACGTCGAGGATCGGGTTTTCGACGAGACCATTTTTTATCGTGCTCTCGATCCGGGTTCCGACTTTTTGCGCGATGGTTCCGTTTATCGTCTCGTGTGGGGGAGAGATTATCGTCAAAAAAACGCCGACATTTTTGCCGACATGGTCAATGCCGATATACTCGTCTGCGGACACGATCCTTGTCCCGACGGATTCAAATTCCCCAATTCTCGTCAGGTTGTGATTGATTGTTGCGGACCGTCCGCTTTTTGTATGCTTATTCCTACGTGCGACAAACTCTCGTCGTGGAACTATCGCACGTATGTTTTTCCCCTTTATAATTGAAGATTGGGCAGAATATGTTGAATCTCAAAACTATCCGTTGGTGTGGAGATGCGACAGGGTCGCTCATTTTGATTGATCAAACGTTGCTCCCGCTCGAGTTTCGCGAGGTGGAGTGTGCCAACGGGGATGTGGAAAAGGTATGGGAAGCCATACGCTCTTTGCGCGTTCGTGGTGCGCCCGCGATCGGAATTGCGGCGGCGTACGGCGTTTGCCTCGGTGTGCAAAATGTTCTCGAGGCAGATGAGGAGACTTTTTTCGCCAAATTTTACGAAGTGGCGGAGTATTTGGCGTCGAGTCGTCCGACTGCCGTCAATCTTTTTTGGGCGCTCGACCGCATGAAAAAGACGGCGGAGGATTTTCGTTTGGTGATGAAACTCACCCATTCGTTTCATCCGCGCGAGGCAGCAAATCGTCTTCTCATGGAGGCGCAGAGAATTCACGACGAGGATCGTGCCATTTGTCGAGCGATCGGCGATTTCGGCGCGGAATTAATCCCCGATGGTGCCGGAGTTCTCACCCATTGCAATGCGGGCGGACTCGCCACTGCCGATTATGGGACGGCATTGGGAGTTATTTTCTCCGCCGTTGCCGAGGGGAAAAAGATTCACGTTTATGCGGACGAAACGAGACCGCTTCTCCAGGGTGCGCGTCTAACGTCGTGGGAGCTTATGCAGCGCGAAATCCCCGTGACGCTCATTTGCGACTCGATGGCGGCGCTCGTCATGAGAGAGGGAAAGGTTCAAGCGTGTGTCGTGGGCGCGGACAGGATTGCCTCTAATGGCGACGTGGCAAACAAAATCGGAACCTACATGGTGGCTGCGCTCGCCCATTTGCACGGTATCCCGTTTTATGTTGCCGCGCCCGAGAGTACGTTCGACTTGTCGCTTGAGTCGGGGGACTCGATCCCCATTGAGGAGCGCGGGGCGGAAGAGATTATTTGCGGGTTTGGAAAACAGACCGCGCCCACCGGCGTGCGGGTATATAATCCTGCGTTTGACGTGACGCCCGCGAAGTTCGTGAGTGCAATTATCACGGAGAAGGGGATTATTTCGCCCGTGACGAAAGAGAACATCCGGCAGATTTTGGAGAAATAGAATGATTCCCCGCGAAAACGCAATGAACGACCTGACACCAGCGCCGCGCGCGTTTCTTCTGACGGGCTGCGCTGGTTTTATTGGTGCCAACACGACGCGCATGTTGCTCGAAAGTGGCGCCCAAGTCGTTGGGTGGGACAATCTCAACGACGCATACGCCGCCGCGCTCAAGCAATGGCGGCTCGAGCGTCTGCAAGAGTTCCCCAATTTTCGATTTATGAAGGTGGACATTTCACGACGCGAAGAGATTCTCGCGGCATGGAACGCGCTTTCGTCTCCTCGTTTTGAGGCAATCATTCATCTCGCGGCACGCGCGGGAGTGAGGTATTCCGTCGAAAATCCTTGGACGTATATCGAGACCAATTGCATCGGCACGCTCAATCTCCTCGAATTGTGTCGCGTCCGCAGTATCCCCAAATGCGTGTTGGCGTCTTCCTCCAGCGTTTATGGCGAGACTTCCGTGCCGATTTTGAGCGAGGATTTGCCCACACAAACGCCGTGCTCCCCCTATGCGGCAAGCAAAATCGCGGGAGAAGGATTGGCGTACGCCTATCATCATCTGCATGGCTTGGACGTGTCGATCCTCCGGTTTTTCACGGTGTATGGTCCTGCGGGGCGACCAGACATGAGCGTCTTGCGATTCGTTCACGCTATTGCGGAGGAGAAGCCTCTCCGTTTGTATGGCGACGGGCGCCAAGTGCGAGATTTCACGTATATTGACGACATTGCGCGCGGCGTCTTTTGCTCGTTGAAGAAAGTCGGATTGGGCACGTTCAATCTCGGGGGCGGCGCGCCCAGTTCCGTTCGGGATATGATACGTATTATCGCCGACCATTTGGGGAAAGCGCCTCAAGTAGAGTACCACCCGAGCCATCCTGCCGACATGGAGAGCACTCAGGCGGACATTTCGCGTGCGCGCTCCGTATTGGGCTGGGTGCCGAACGTCGCGTTCGAGGAGGGCTTGAAGCGAACTATCGCTTGGTATCTCGAAAATCGTTCGTGGGTTCGCTCGCTTGCGACGCTTTCGGGAGAGTAGAATGAATCATGCTGCCGAAAAACCTGCGGGCGCACCCGAGTCGTCCGAAGCCCCCGTGCTGATTTTTTACGCCCTTGAGATCGAGTCGGGCTACCTCGAAGATCGTTTGCGCAACACATCTCGCGTCCTTGCCAATGGATTCCAACTGTTGCACGGGGAGCTGAACCACGTCCCCGTGATTGTCGTCCGAAGCGGGACCGGATACGAGAACGCGGCGCGCGCTGCGTTTGGTGCGTGTCGCGCGCATCGTCCACGTTGCGTCATCTCGGCAGGTCTCGCGGGAGCGCTTGCGCCTGGGTGGAGGATTGGAGACATATTTTGTCCTGCGGAGGTTCTCTCTGGCGAAAGAAGAATCCCTATTTCGTGGCGCGTAACGAAAGATCTTTTGCCGCAGGAGTTTCGTGCCCGCGCGCAATTGGAGGGAGCGCTTCTCACGTCGTCCAATTTGGTTTGCACTCCGCGCGAGAAGGCGGATTTATACGCGCAGACGGGAGCGAGGGGCGTGGACATGGAGACTTTCGCGACGGCGGAGGTGTGCAAAGAACTCAATCTCCCTTTCCTCTCACTCCGTGCGATAAGCGACACGGCGGAGGATCGGATTCCGAACGACATTAAAACGCTTCTGGCACAAAAAACGAAATCCGCGCAGCTGGGCGCGACAATGTCCCTCATCTGGCGCCGACCGGGGAGCGTGAAGGAACTATTCCAACTGCGCCAAAACGCGATCGAGTGCGCGGTTGCTTTGGCGGACACGATCGAGTTTGTTTTGAATTTCCCACTCAGTGTGTTTGTCCCGCGTCTCCCTTTTGAAAAAGAACCGCAATCATGATAAGAATTGTTCCCGTGACGATAAAAGCGTCGGCGAGATTGAAATTCGGCCAATGATAATCACCAATCATGACGAGAATCCAATCGCGCACGGCATAAACGGGTTCGCTCCCGCAGAGGATTCCGTGCAGCCCGAGGCGGTCGTAAAGATTCCCGAGAATTCCTGCTGAGATAAGCCCCAAAACAAAGCTCCAGAAGCTGGTTCTCCAATGTCTTCCACAGAGTAGGCAGAAGAAGATAAAGAGGAGCGCCAGAATGGAGAACGCGGCGAAAAGAAACGTCCAACCTTGCCCCATTCCGAAGAGAGCGCCCTCGTTTAGGCTCGTTTGGACGCCGAAAACGCCGTCGATCACCCAGAGCGGAATCCGTTCTCCGGGCAGACCGACGGTGTCAAACGCATACTTTTTCGTGAGTAAGTCTGCCCACGTTCCGACTGCGGCAACGACGACAAAAAGCGCAAGCATTGCCCACGCGCGGGGTCTCTCTTTTGTTGGCATTTTTGGCTATCTCAACTCTATCTCAACGGGCTATTTCAATGATGTTCTCGCGACGCAAACGGACGCTCCGCCACACCCACGCCAGGAGAGGGGGGACTCTCGACGAGCGCAGGTTGGCAAAAACGAGAAAATCGAACGGGGTTAGAAAACGTCTTCTTCTTTCTCCGCGCACTTGACGCACATCGACGTATACGGCACAGCTTGGAGTCTTTTTTTGGGGATTTTCGCACCGCAGACCTCGCAAACGTCGTACGTTCCGTCTTCAATACGCCGCAGGGCGTTGTTGATCTGCTGAAGCGTCGCGTGTCCCGACTGCATAAGCTGGAGCGTGAATTCGCGTTCGAAATTGTCGGATCCGACGTCTGCCATATGGATTGGCATGGAGGAAAGCTCCGACTCGTTGCGATTTTGCCTCAATGCGGTATCCGCCATTTGCGTCACGTCGCCTCGCAAGCGCGCCCGCATGATCAAGAGTCGTTCTTTGTAAATTTGAAAATCGTTACTACTCATTATTCCATCCTGTCAAATTTGATATACTCGTTCTCCTTTAAAATTCCGTTTTTCGCGACGTTTTGCGAGCCGAGGTGCGTAGCTCCAACGGCGGACGGAACCGGAAATTTCAACGCGAAGTATTATAATAGCCTTGGCACTTAAAAAAACGACCTACATAACGCCACACATAACGCCACGGACAGTCCGAAAAACGACTGCGTCCCGCCCACCTACGGAGCAGAGCAAAATCGTTAGCCTATTGTAACAATTCTATTTTTTTTGTCAAGACGAATAATCCATTTTGAGCCACGATTCTGGATGAAATTTTCCTCTCCTTCGTATTTTGAAGCGGAGGAGAGGAGAAAAAACATCAACATGGAACAAAATCAACCTCGGGCAGGAGAAAAGCGTCGTGCCTTCCACCAGAAGCAACAGGCTCCAACGAGCAAAAGTACCCACGTTGCGGGTTCGGGCACTGCGGCAGGATCGACGGTTGCCAGAAGTTGGAGCGCGTCTCCGTCGGAGATGAGTGAGAATTGGGCGCCTTTGTAAGCGTCGACCAATGCCGCGAAATCGTATGAAAGCGTGGGCAAAACGCCGTCCTTCATATCAATGCCACTCACGAGGTCGAACGTGTCGCCTTGCACCAAACCTGTCGCGTCGAACGAGTCGAGGAAATTGAGCCAGACCGTGACGCCCGAGAAATCAACCTCGTTGGAGTATGCTGATGCCGAAACCACAACGCTATCGTAATCTGCGAGCGACGCGAAATCGAGGTCGATCATTGCGCCAGGCTCGAACTCCAAGCCGCGCGAAAACGTGAGAGTTGCGACGGGCGAGTCCGTCGCACCCTCGCCCAAATAGTTCGTTGTTCCGACGGAGCCAGGGGCAAGGTGGGAACCTGCGAGCATTTTGGCAGTGAGCTCCAGCGTCCCGGTTCCTTCTAACGTCCCGCCGAAAGAGTGCGTGAAATTAGTGGTATGGCTGTTTCGGAAAGTTCCATCCACCGTCACGTCTCCGTTGAAGGTGAAGGAGCCATTTCGAACGCAGCCGATTACACCGGAATTGATGACCAAATCGTTGTTGACGACAGAACCGTTGTTGCCTTGGATACCGCAGTTGGTGGCGAAATAGATTGTGCCGGAGCCGAAACGTGCGTCGACATGGTTGGCTGCGTCGTTCTCTGTCGTTGATGCGGTGTTGTTCGTTTCGAGATAATCGCTTTGGATGTACCAATCGCCTTGATATTGAGAATTATTTCCATAAATTCTCCATTTGTACCCACCCCCGGTGCGAATAATAAGCGCGTTCTCGTCACCAGAAATGTTGCCGTAGAGGAGCATCTGCCGATTCACGTTCTGGGAGTCGAGCGTATCTCCATCGCTCGTGAAGTAGTTGGTTCCTGAGACAATGATATTGTTATAAACGACCGCATCGCCAGAAAAAACACGAGTGGAGGCAGTGGAGTTTGACGCCCAGGCGACGAGTCCCGAGCCACCGTTGAGATAAATGTCGCCCGTGCCAAACGCTTTGTCTTTGGTTCCGGCGTTCGTGACAAGGAATGTGTTCGTGAGGCGCCAATCTCCGCTGAATTTGGAATTGTCGCCGTCCAACACCCTGAGTCTGCTGGAGGTTGCGCTGGGTGCCGTCGTGTTCTCGATAACAATGTCCACCGACCCCGTCAAATTCCCCGTGAGTGTGAGAACCTTGCCATCGAACGAGAGTGCGTTGGTTCCTGACGAACTGAGGAAGTTGATATTACTGTGGATATAGGTGCTCGCCGCGCTTGCCTGCAATACTCCGTTGCCGAGTGAGATGGTTCCCGACCCGAAGCGCGAGTCTGCGCCATCCACTTTGACGTTCGACGCGTTGTCCGTCGATACGATAAGCGCGGACCCTGCTTGGTCACCTTTGGATACTGCATTATTGATCGTCCAGTTGCCGGAGAATCCCTTCGCGTCGCCACGCAAATTGGTCGTGGTCGTCGCTCTGTATTGATTCGAGCGCAAATTCACGTTGGCAGTGCCTGAGAGCGTGCCGTTGAGCGTGACTTCACTCCCACCGCCCGTAAAATAGAGGATATCTTTTTCGAGGACGATATTGTTGTCGATCGAGGCGTTGGCGTAATTTTGAATGATTCCTCCGCCGTTGTAGTGAATTGTGCCGGAGCCGAGGGAGTTGGCGGAGAAGATGCCGAGATAATCCGCTTGAATATCCCAATCCCCGTGGTAGGCGGAATTGTCGCCGCGAAGCTGCATTTGCCACCCGCCAGTGCTCCTGATGATGCTGTCTGCATCGCCCGAGATTGCGCCGCTGAAGGTGAGTCCTTGGGAGTGAAAGGTGCAGTCTCCTGAGACGACGACGGCGTTGGAGACTTCTCGCTGAGTGCTGCCCTCAGATCGAATCGCGCTGTCTTCGAGATAAATCGTGCCGCGGTCGTCGGAAGAACCAATTGCGTTTGAAGCAGTGATTTTCAAGGTGGAATCATTGACGTACAAGTCGCCCGAGAGTCCCGACGCATCGGCAATAGAGACACTTCCCCCGCCCGAAATGACGACGTTGTTGCCGTTCGTGGTGGAGAGGGCGGAGCCAAAAGTGACCGACGAGCCGGACTCAACATAGATCGACGCGCTCCCGCCTTCAATGTCGGTTTGGAGATTCAACGTTCCGCCCGAAAGCGTCCAATCCGCAGAGCCTGTCCACGCACCGAAGATGATTCTCCCGACGGTTTGCGTCCCAGAGAGTGAGACGGTGGGGGGATCGCTTGGCGAGACGGCACTAAAATCTACCACGGCTCCCGCCGCGTTGGGCGCCTCTCCTGCACTCCAGTTGGTGGTTTTTCCCCAGTCGCCCCCAGATGCGTTGGTCCAAATGTAAGATTTCGTCGCGCTGAAGTCGTCAAACGTGCAGGTCGAATTCGGGACTTGGGTTCTCACCCCCGCGCTCGTCCCCGTGAGAAGATGGGTTGTGGCGACCTTGGTTCGATCGAAAATCGTGCTGAAGTCTGCCGTTTTGGACGCCTCGCCGATGAGATACATCTGATCCCCGACTTGGGCGTTAGAGAGACGAAGGTACACGGTGTCGGAGTGGGTGAAGTTGAGATCAGGGTGACTAATGAGCAGACTGTTACCGCTTCCGTGGAATACGTACATCTGTGTCCCGTCTGGAATCTGATAGTCAGAAACTCGGTACATGTAGAAAGTCGAGCTGTCCGTAAAACAGGAAAGCACTGAGGGATTTATGCTCACATCGTTATTAAGATCAATTTTGACCGTGGTCGTCATGGATGAAACGCCCGTGTCGACGCTCGCGAGCGCGGTCGCGGCGGTGTTTGTGGTCGTTCGTTTGAGGACGCCGTTAGAGACCTCCAAGTTTGTGTAAGTCCAATTGGAGTCCGAGGAAGAGAAGTCCGTGCTATAGGGGAGTGAGACGGGATTTGCCCAAAGGGACGGCAGCCCGACGCAAAACAAAACGCACGCGAAAAGCCAACAATTTCGCGCCGACTTCCAGAAATGAGTGCTTGCAGGGTAAATTTCCATGAGAATGCTCCTGATTATTTTTCACCAAATTGGGACGCAACACAAAACCCCAACATCCCAACATTGTACACGAATTGTTTGCGGAGTCAAGGAAAATTTCCCAAAAAAGAGAATTTTGGTTGAAATTTTCGGTTTCGTCCGCCGACGGAGCTGACGCGCCGTGGATACTCACTTTTTTGCAAGTTGGTCATCGTGTCTTAAATCTTAAGAAGTGCCATCAAATTTTGGTAGCTAACTTGTTCGAGCCGAGAACGAAGTGCAGATATGCTTGACAAGAATCACGCAATCTCGTATAATGAACGGACGAGTGGAGTCCCCCTCTCGAGCTTTTGGGTGGGGAGTGTGGTTTTGCGTCCACAATATAGGTATCCTCCGTTTTTTGGAAATCAAGAGGTTTTATAATGCGTGCTTTCCCGGCGTTTTTGTTTTCGTTTGTCGCGTTGTTTGCGATGTCGTGTGTCGGACAGGAGGATCTTCGAGTCCCAACTTCGGAATTCTCTGCCGTGTGTAGTAGTTTTCAACCTGGCGGAGAGATTCAAAAGGCGTTCGACAACAACCCCGAGACGCATTGGCACTCGCGTTGGGGCGCCGCAGAGCAATACCCGTACCAGGTTGTTGTCACGTTTCGACAAAAAGAGACGCTCGACAAAATCCTTTATTTGCCGCGTCCAGATGGACACAATGGGACGATTCTCGAGTACAAACTGTGGGTGAAAAAGGAACCCAAAAGCAAGTGGAAGCTGGCGCAGCATGGAGTTCTCGCGCATTCAAGAGATCCGAAATTTATCTCTATGGATTCCGAACCATGCAGCGCGCTGCGGTTGGACGTGCTCAAGGGTGTGGGCGGATTCGGGAGTGCGGCGGAGTTGGTTTTTTATCGTCGAGACAAAGAATTGCAAAACATCGATGAGCTTTTTGCCGACCGATCCTTCTCGGCTCTCAAAAGAGACAAGAAGGGGAAAATTCCCACCAAACTGCGTGCGCAATTGGCGAAGATGAAAGATTCCGCGTCGCGCCCCGAAATTTTGCAGGAGATTGCTCTGGCGGAAGCCTTGCTGCGTGACCCGAAAGCAATGGAGAGCAAGGTTATTGAAGCGCTCCAGAAGCCATCCCCAGAGACGGAGTGTGGCTGGCGCAAAGGTGGATTCCCATGGTCGCGGTACCAACCGACGGGTTTTGCGGTGGAGCAGGGACAGGATTTTGCCGTTTATGTCGAAGCAAACCCGGGCGATCCGCTCCCGCAACTTACGATTCACGATCTCCGCACGTACGAATGGGGAAACATCTGTCGAATCCCTCTGGTGTTGGGGAGAAATTATATCCAAGCCCCGGCAGACGGAATTTTGTATATCGAAAATCCTTACGAACCTCACCAGCAAGCGAAAGCGCCCATTTTGCACTTCGAGAAAACGCTCTCGATTCCATTGTATCAACTGGGAAAAACGACCCCGAAGGAGTGGGAAAAAATGTTGAGCGAACCGAATCCTTATGGGATGGTCGAGCTTTCAAGTCCCCACGTCTTGCTCACTTTTTCGCAAAAGAACGTCGCCAAGCATTTGGACAATCCAGAGGAACTCTTAACGACGTTTGAATTCCTGATGGATCGATACGCGCGTCTGCTTGGTTTCTCGGAAGATGCGACGGAGCCGCCCCACCGCCGCCCAAAATGCGTGATGCACCTCATCGAAGTCGACCATGGATACATGTACGCAACCGCCTATCGAACGGCGTACCATTTCGACGCGACCAGACCAGCGCTCAACGCGTCTGAGCTTCGAAACGACGGCTGGGGACCGTGGCACGAAATTGGGCATATGCACCAAGTGCAGCAGTACAAATTCCAAGGGTTGGTGGAAGTCACGGTGAATATTTTTTCGCTCGAGATGCAAACGGCGCTGGGGCAGAAGGCGCGCATTGATGAAGCCGGAATGCATCGGAAGATTATGGCGTATTTTCAAAATCCCAACCGGAATTATCACGAGGAGGGCGATGTTTTCATGAAGCTCGCGATGTTCTGGCAGCTTCGTCTGGCGTTTGGCGACGATTTTTATCCGCAGCTTCATCAATATTATCGCGAGCACGAATTGGATTTGCCAGACGACGACGCGAAAGTCCAGGCGTTTATTCGCGTTGCCTCTCAGGTCTCGGGTTGGGATTTGTCCCCTTTTTTCGAGGCGTGGGGTCTGCCGATCGAAGTGGAAACTCGGCTCGAAATCCAAAAACTTGAGAAACTGAACCAGCAAATTTGGCTGAATCTCGAGTTTTCCAAAGTCCCACCCAAGGGTGTGTTGGGGATGAAGGGCGCGGCGGGAGTCAAAAGTGCTGCGGGGACTAAAGGCTCAAAAGGAGCGAAAAGAAGTGCCTCGAAAAAATAGCGCAAAAAACCGAAATATTTTGCGAAAAACGCAGCCCCTGCGCTTGCCAAAACGAGGAATTTTTGGTACCCTAGAGGATGTCCCCAAAAAAGGGGAGGAGAGTTCGATTTTTTATTGGAGTTTTTAAATGAAACATTTATCCATCCTTTCGGCTTGCGCGCTCTTTGCGCTCGCCAGTATTGTTTCCGCGCAGGAATACACCTCCGTTGAGGATCTGAAGAAAAACGAAGTCGACTATCGAGACTTCCAAGCGCAGGGAGAGTATTTGTTCGTTGCGGGAGCGAAACAATTTGCCGTTCAAGTGATTGCGGACGGCAAGGGAAAATTCACCCTCGTGGGCTATCCCGGCGGCTTCCCCGGTCTCGGTTGGCTCTTGGAGAAGCGCGTCCGAATCATCTACAAGGGCGAAGTGAACGAAACTGGCGACAAGGTGCTCTTTAAGGTCGCCTACATGGAGAATGGCGAGGATTATCGCAAACAACTGCCGATTCCCGAGGCGCAAGCCACCGCGACGGCGGAACTCGACATTGCTCAAAAAACCGTCACGTTCTACAATCCTGGAGTCCCTGCCCGAGTCGCAAATGCGGTCGAAATTACGAGTCCCACGCTTGGAATGAAGGCTCCCGAGGGCGCGACGCTCTTTTATGATGGTACGAGCAAAGACGCGACAAACACGGACTTGATCGCCAACTTCCGAAAGATTAATGAAGAAACGGGCGCGATGTTCTCGGAATTCTGCACCAAGAATTTGGAAGCAGGGAAGCCCTATTATCTCCACGTCGAGTTTATGCTTTCCTTCATGCCGAACGCAAAGGGGCAAGGGCGCTCCAACAGTGGTGTTTATCTCAACGAGTGCTATGAGTGCCAAGTCCTTGATTCTTTCGGACTTCATGGCGAAAACAACGAGTGCGGCGGCTTCTATCAGCAGCAGCGTCCGTTCGTCAATACGTGCATCTCGCCACTCAAATGGCAAACGTATGATTTTATCGTATTTCCTCCCAAATTCGACGAGAGTGGCAAGAAAGTCGAAAATGCGCGCGTTCATGTGGCGCTCAACGGTGTTTTGATTCACGATAATTTGGAGCTTAAGGGGCACACTCCCGGACGAAAAGGTGAGTCTCCCGAGCCGCGCGGGATTTATTTCCAAGGACATGGAAATAATGTGCAATATCGCAACATCTGGGTTAAGTACGATCCCGAGATGCAATAAAACCGCCAAGAGCGAGCCGAGCGACCTTTCGAGACCGGTCGGCGCGCTCTTTTTTCCCCTTTTTCACCATTCACACAAAGTGGCGCACAAGAAACAAGTATGAGAAGAACGCCCATCACTCACGTTCATTCGTTTGAGACCGACTCCGCGCGGGATTGGAGGGAGTGGCTCTCCACATGGGGAATTTCGTTTCTGTTCCACGTCCTTCTTTTTAGCGCGCTTGCGCTGTCGCTCTCGTCTCAGGTCACGAATTCAGGCGGAGCCGAAAGCGAAAAAACGGCGGACGTTCAGGTCGCTTTTAAGAAGCGTGAGGGGGAGAAAGTCGTTTATGAGACGTTCTCGCAAGAGGACGAGACGACGGGAGAGTCGAACGATACAAATCCTGCCGCCCCTGTAGAAAGTGCCGACGCGATGGGTGCCCTTGCGGGTTTGATGAGCGAAGCGCAGGCGCCGGACGTGCCGGAAGCGATTCTGGATCGCGCGGGGATGATGCCCGTCGAGGGGTCTGGCGGAGGAGGAATCGGCTCTGCGGCGGACGTCGAGGGAGTCGCGATTGGCACTCCCGGCGGAATGTTCGATGGGTTTGGCAAGGGAAAAGTCACGTGCTTCAACACCACTGGCGAGGGAAATCGCTTTGCTTTCGTCTTCGACCGCTCAGGCAGCATGGGTGGCGCTCCCATTCTTGCCGCGAAAACGGAGCTGGTAAAGTGCCTCAATTCTCTCCAATCGAATCAGCAGTTTTTGATCATTTTCTACAATCACGAATACGTCGCGTTTCCCCCTGCAAAATTAATCCTCGCCACGGAGAGAAATCGCCAAGAGGCGTTTCGATTCCTCTCTTCCGTGACGGCAGACGGAGGAACCGAGTCGTTTGAGCCTCTCACGCTAGCGGTTTCGCTTCATCCAGACGTCATTTTTTTCCTCACGGATGCAGAGGACGTTTCCTTCTCGGCTGCGGAATTGCAGGCGATTCGAAAAGCCGCAGCGGGAACGCAAATCAACACCATCCAATTCGGGATGGGACCTCAGCCGACGCGTGAAAATTTCCTCACTCGACTTGCGCGCGAAAATGAGGGACAGTATATCTATGTGGACGTCACTCAAATGAAGAGGGGGCGAGGGCGTTGATGAAATTTCGGTGGCTTTTTGATTATACATGCCTTGTTTTTTGTCTCCTCAGCTTCTTTGGATCGCGCGCGTGCGCCCAAAGTTTCGACGATGTGGTCGTCACGCTTCGTGGGAGTCACGCCACGCTTGAGGGGAGAATCACCATGTTCAACCGCAACGGGCTGTATTTGCGGCAGGGAGACGAGACGATTCACGTGGAAGCGAACGCCGTTTTGGAGATTCAGTTTCCCAAATCAACGCGGTGGCAATATGCGGATCAATGCTTCGCGATGGGGAATTACGACGAGGCGGCGCGCGCGTATGAGGAGGAATTCGCGCACGCAAGCGAGAAGTGGCAGAAAACTTTTTTGGGCACACGAATCATGCAGTGTTTCGTGGCGCAGGGGAATGAGGTGCGCGCGATTGGCGCTTTTTCGACGCTAACGAGAATTGAGCCGAATCTCACGGACGAGGCGCTCGCGCCCATTCCGCTTGCGTGGTTCGCCCAGCCGGGGAATTTATCGACCTACAACGTTGTACAGCGGGGCTTCCGAAACACGTCCAATCCTTGGGCAAGTCTTGTGTACGCCAGTCATTTATTGAGCGGAGCGCAAAGAAATGAGGCGGTCGCTCGTTTGAAGTCGCTCCTTGATCGCAAAGACGATCGACTCACCCTTCTTGCGCAGGCGCAGCTGTGGCGCACGGAGATTACGACCGTGTCGCTCGAGGTTGCGCAAAGCCGAAGAGAAACGATCAACGCCCTCCCGCCGGAATTGCGCAGCGGACCGTGTTTCGTCCTCGGGCAGATTTTCGCGCATTTGGGAGAGTGGGACGCTGCCGCGCTCGAATTCCTCAAGGCGGCAGAAGTCCATCCTGTGAGCGAAAAGTTGAAGGAAGAGGCGCTCAAACGCGCGGCGCAAGCGCTCAAAGCGGCAGGGCACGAGGATGAGAGTCGGCGCTGTTCGTTATAATTTCGCGCACAATGTAAATCGCGCACAATTTTTGCGACACGCCGAGGTGCGATGCATAAAAACGGTATGATGAAAGAATTTTTGGAAGAGTAGAGTAGAAACATGTATGAGATTATCGCCTCTGGCGGTTTAGTGGGATTGGTGATTTTTTTCCTGTCGCTCTCGGCAGTCGCCCTTGTGGTGAAATATTGTCTTGATCTTCGACGTGAAAAGATTGCGCCCTCGGACTTGGCGATGCAGCTCGGAACCCTTCTTTCGGAGGGGAAAATCTCCGCTGCGGAGGATTTGTGCCGCGAAAACCCGTGTCCGTTGTCGTTCGTGACGGCGTTAGGATTGCAAGACAACGACGGAGACTGGTCGGAAATCGAAAAAACGCTCGAGGATGCGGTGGGGGAGCAGTCGTCCAAACTTTTCCGAAAGGTCGAATACCTCGCCGTGATCGGAAATATTGCGCCGATGCTCGGTTTGTTGGGGACGGTTTTGGGAATGATCACGGCGTTTCAACAGATTGCCATTTCGCAAGGTGGAGCGCAGGGACCGGAGCTTGCGCGCGGTATTTATCAGGCGCTTGTCACGACCGTGGAGGGTTTGGTCGTTGCGATTCCTTCGATTGCGGCATTCGCGTTTTTCCGAAGTCGCGTCGACCAGCTCATGATGGAGTTGAGCTACACCACACTTCAGATATTTCTCCCGCTCAAACGCCACCGCCGCCGCATGGCGCTCCAGGCGAAGATGCGCGAAACGGGCGTTCGAACCCCTCCGCCAGTCTCTTCTCTGGGCGAAAACGGACGATAAATAGTGTGTGAAATCATAAAAACGAGAGGTGAGCGATGAAAACACCGGCGGCACCGAGGTCGGGAGCGTTGGGATTTAGCATGACGCCAATGATTGATGTGGTGTTCCTTCTCATCATATTTTTCCTCGTCGCGAGTCATTTTTCGCGGCAGGAGGTGGCGGTCGAAGTCGATCTCCCCCATGCCCAGAGTGGGGACGATGTGAAAGACGACGAAATCGCGCGACTTACGCTCTCGATTCCCCAACCGGGAGCGTGGTATATTGGGCAGAACGAAATTCAGGAGGAAAACATCGAAGAGATTTTGCAGATGGAGAAAGCGCGGCGTCAGGGCGCGTATCAACTTCGGATTCGTTGCGCCAAGTCCATTCCCTACGGAGAGATGGAGCCTATTTTGATTTTGGCGGCGCGCTTGGGCATTGGAGATATTCAATTTGCCGTCGTTCAATAGAAGGAGAGAAGACGAATGAAGCGAAAATCGCCTTATATTGCTGGCGGCGGCGACGCTATGGAGCTTCAAATGACGCCGATGATTGACGTCATTTTTCAACTCCTTATCTTTTTCATCTGCACGTCGACTTTTGAGTTGCCGATACAGCTTTTGCCCACGGCATTTCAATCGTTTTTAGGCGCGGAGCCAGCAGAGAGTGAGTTGCCGCCCGAGCTTCAAGATTTGGAGGAAATCGTCGTTTTGGTTCGCTACGAGACCCTCCCCTATTGGAGTGTCGGTGGGCGCACGTGTGCGACGGGTCAGGAACTTGCGGAATTATTCCGTTCTCTTGCGCAGATCGACGTCGAGACGCCTGTCATTTTGGACATTGACGCGAACGTGCCGATGGAGCACGTCATATCGACCTATGACTACGCGCGCCTTGCGGGTTTTCGCAAGATACAATTTGCCGCAGAAGACGAAAGCAGCGCGAACGGCGGGTGAGAATCGAAGCGTTTTGCACGCGCGCCGCCTCCCCCCGCTCGACAACTGAGACGCGAATGGTCTCATCGCGAAAAAATCCTGTCCAAACGAATCCTACTTTGCACCCACCAATAAACGGGTAGCGAGGCGACAATCACCCCGGCGAGCACCTTCAAGCATATGTCAAAAAAGGCGGCAGACGTGATGGAACTGGACAAAAACATCAGAATGAAAACCGAAAAGAAGAGCGACTGAAACACAAGCGCTGGGTTTTTGAAATAGTACAGCGCGAAGACGGAAAAGTAGATGCCCTCAAAAAGCGCGATCGGGATCAAAACAAAGAGCGCGAGATAGTGTTTCATCGTCAGTACGTTCCACAATGCGTCCAAACCTGTGGTGTACACCATCATGCCGAGGCACGACGCCGTAATCGCCAACCCTGCTGTGTAGCCGACAAGGAAATAGAACACCGATTTGCCCATGATGTACTGCTTAAACGTGAGCGGCGTGGTCATTAGGGTTGCGAAAAGCCCGCTGGTTCTTTCTCGAACTACGTTCACCTGCTCGATCGGGAGGATGCAGCAGAACGCGATACAAAGAAACATGATGGAAATCTGTTTCTCTAGGAACAGTTGAAAAAAATCGGGTTGCACCTTAAAAATCGGCGAAACCTTATACATCATGAACACCATCGCCCCGCCCGCCAGGAGGAGCGGGAGGAGAATCGATAAAAAATGCGTTGGCGATGTGAAAAGGCTTTTGCATTCCTTTCTGAAAATCGTCAGCCATCGTAAAAAGTTACTCATATTATTGTTCCTTGTGTTTTATAATACATCGCGCTGAAATTTCCGGTTCCGCCCGCCACTTGGGCTAGCGCTCGCCGAGCGTTGCGCAAACGGGAATTTCAAAGCACGATGAGTTAAAGTGTGAAGCGTATCATCGGTTGAATCCGTGGAACGACCATCTCTGCCATCAACGAGTATACGCGAGGAAAAAATCTTCCAGCGTCGCGGGGTCTTCGAACGTGGAAAAGACTACAGGATATGCGGAAACGACCGCGCCAAGGTGCGAGGCTTTGTCCTGATTCACGAGAACGGACAGTTGATTCTTTGCCGACTTGAAAAAGTGCTGCCCCGTCAGTTGCGACGAGGCGAACTGATCCAAATCGCTCTCGCTGCCGCTCAGAGTGATTTTTCGGTAGCTTCCCATCTCCGCCATGTTCATGCTTGTAATCACTTTTCCTGCCGAGAGAAAAACCGCTCGATCTACCAACTTCTGTACCTTGAGAAGATCATGGCTGCTAAAGAGGACCGTACACTGTTTCCTCCGCTGATAGTCGCGCAGGAAATCGATGAGCTTGTATTGATTTTCCGGATCCAGGCCCGTGATAAGCTCGTCGATGATCAGGAACTTCGGCTCTGTGAGTACCGCTCGCGAGAGAGAAATGATTCGTTTCTGACCCGTCGAGAGCGCATGAAAACGAGTGTTGATTTTATCTGTAAGATTGAAAAACTCGAGCGTCTGCAAAAAAACGTTCTTTACCTTGGAGTAGGAGTACCCGTACAAGGAAGCGAAAAATTTCATGTTGTCTCGAACCGTCATTTCGCCGAAACAACCGTCCCCGTCCATGACGGCGGCGGTTTCGCTCCGCATTACGCCGCCAGATCGAACGATTCGTCCAGATGTCGGGTCGAGCAAACCAAGCATCAGCCGAAGAAGCGTCGTTTTGCCGGAGCCGTTGTGCCCCAGTATCGCGAGGCACTCGTTATCTCCGATCGAGAACGAACAGCAATCCAACGCTTTCGTTCCATTGTCGTAAACTTTCGTCACTTGTTCCAATTCTATCATTGTGAAATGGTTCCTTCTATATTAAGTTTGTACATCAATCAACGGCAGCCGTGAGAAGATGGGACAGACGATTTGCCTCTCCCCAAGGGCAATTCTCGGGCGCTTTGAGGTAATTTTGAATTCCTCGAGTAATGCAGCCGAGGCACTCCAAAACGTGCCGGCATTCTCGACAAATGTCGGCATCCGGCGCTTTGAGTTTATAAATTCCGCGAATGAACGGCGTGTCCCATGGCGTCTGCGCGTTCATGAACGTTTCGACGGTCGAGTAGCCGGGCACGCCAGAGCCGATCGACATGGGGCAGAGATGAAATAAGCCGTCCGAAGTGATATAAATCGTTCGCCGACCGACACCGCAAGAATGATTGTAGTCGATCATCGCGGTAGCGTTCTCCGACAAATGGCAGATCACAAAACCCGGATACCGCTTTTCCAACTCCACCAAAAGATCGTTCTGTCTCTTGAGGAATTTACACGGAGTACCGTTAGTGACCATCGGCAGGGTGGCCGCCCGCCCCTGCGACATGACGACCATAGAGGCAGCAAAGGTCGTCGCCCCGCATTCCTGGGCATGATCAAGAACGTATTCAATATCGTCTGAATTCTCAAACGTCAGGTTCATCGAAACACGAGAGAAAACGCCGACTTGCGCAAACCGCGTTATATTCCGACTCGATCGTTCAAACGAACCCGGGACGCCGACAAAATCGTCATGAAATTCCTTCCGACCGTTGATGCAAATCTGCACCATCAGCTTGTGCGCGTAGCGCGTGGCAATCTCAAATACCCTTTCGGGCATGGCGATGCCGTTCGTCAATATCGCGACCAGATCGAACATTTTTGCCGACTCTTCGAGAATTGTCGGAAAATCCGGGTGCGTGGAACACTCGCCGCCAGTGAGTTCCAACGTTCGAACACCTTGCTGTCGCAATCGAGCGAGCAGGTCGAGCACTGTTTGCAAGTCTAGCATTCCGGCTCTTGCCCCTTCAAACGAACCGTAGCAATGCTTGCAGCGAGCGTTGCAATTCGCCGTCACTTCCAGAGACGCATGGACCGGAACGGCATACTCTTCGGAGCCGCTGAGCGTGTAGGGCTTCTGCAGCGGCGTCGCGGACAACGTTGCGTGTCGGTATCGGACGACGTTTTTGAGAAAGTTGAAAACATCCTCTCGCTTCGCACCGTATTGCTCATTATTCTTGTCCAGAACAGCCCTATAAACCTCTTCGGTTGTTCGCGTGCCGTCGATAAACGAGTAGATATCCCGCCCGGTTTTATTGACGAACTACATTTGGCGACTCGCGATTTTAACCGGAAACTTTGCGAATGGATTCGCTCGGCTGCCGTGACAGATTTGTCTCGCGTAGTACTCCGCAGTCCCCGGAGTGTCCCAAAACAATTTGTTTCCGGGAGGCGAAACAACCGCCTGATCTGGCATAAAATGAATATGAAACTCAGGAACGAGATAGTGTGTTTCAAACGCCGCCTCATCAATCGGCAGTGTCGGCGAAACACTCAAACTCGAGACACGTTTTTCCTCTATTCGCAAGTTGCGTTCTGACGACAATGGTTGGTCTCCTTTGAATGAGGGGGGGGATTACTCTCCAAACTCGACTGTATTAACAAGAAAAGCGCCGACCGCATACGACGCGCTTGTAGCAACAAGAGTTGCTGCCGATGGACCACATATCGCGCACAACGGACAGGCTGAACAACCAGCGCAACCATTGCAACTGCTACACGAAGCTCCCATTGTCGCTCCAGTCAAAAACATAGGGCTTTCCATAAAAAACTCCTTAAAATCGTAGATGTAACAGATCATTTCAAAAACCTCTTCCTTATGTGGTTCTGGTTTTTGTTCACGTAAAATGGGGCGAAAGAGGAATCCTTCCAGTCCCACGATCAGCAGAATACTCGCGAAAAGATGCGTTTGCGTCCCCCTCTTCAGAATGAGCACAGAAAATTGCTGAAGTTTTCGTGTGTCTGGGCATAAAAAAAGGGATACGCATACGCATCCCACACGAAGGTCTTCAGCTACCCACATACCCAGACACGAGCGTACCCCCAATATTATAGGGAGCGCTTCTACTAGGTACGTTGTTGTCTGCACGTATTACTACGCACGTGAAAAAGAGGCGTCTCACATGGAAAACGCTCCTTTGGCGCTTGCGCCGAAAATTGCTGAAGTTTTCGTGTGGTACAAGCTGACAGGACGGAATTCACACCCCAACCCATTCTACCTCTATTATATCCCACCAGTTCCTGCTTGTTAAGTGGTTTTCTCCCCATTTTAAAAAATTTTAAAGATTTTTCACAAATGAAAAAGCAAAAATAGAACCAGCCAGGCGACCAGAAGAGAGAGTCGATCGAACAAACGAGCCTAAAACCCTCGCAAACAACCCTTCTTTACGCACACCACCCCCGTTCGGCAATCGAAATGGTCGAACGGGGGTGGGCAGGCGTTTAAATGAATTCACGCGTTCATAAGAAAAGGCGGACCGCAGTGCATAGCTCCTACGGTGGGCTTAAGGGGGGAATTCCAACGCGATGGATCATGAACCCTCGCAAAAAAGGACAACGGGGTTTTAGATATCCTTCTTTCGCGATCGTGGCATAGGTTCCGCTTGAAACCACTCCTGAGTGAGTATCTCAAACACCTCGGGGGTTTCGTACCGAACAATGGTTGCCCCCTCACCTAGAGGTCCGATCAATCCGTGAAACATTGGCAAACCACGCAAACTATTCTCCATACTACAATTGTCGACACCGATCTGCCTGTATTTAGATTTGATCTCACTCAAATCGGGGAAATCTTGTGTGAATAATTGTCCGTCGGGTTTGCGCGTGACCACTCTATAAATGTTTTTTTTCATGGCGCTAATGTGAAAAAAAGTCAACAATGTTTAGGCGGCACATCCGGGGACACGCAGCCAACTCCTCCTGGCGGATCAGTTCCACAAAAAATCGCGACTTTTCGCTCCCCGGCACGACGAGAATGGAATCCATTCATCCTCCCGTTCCGTATTTCATACGCACTTTCTCACGGCGCGTCAAGTCGAAATACGCAAAAATCCCCTGCGGATACTTTTCCATCCTGTGTTATCGGTCGACTACTACATAAAAAAAGAAAAATTTTTTGGACGCCCACATATTGACAATTTTGCGACTAATAGGAGTAAACGGAATATCTCTTCCCGATCGCTACGAACGAAATTATATTCAGTGGGATTGGCATTTATTTCGTGAAAAAAACAAAAAAGGGTAAATTCCGCGAAAATCATCTTGCAAGCCCTCTTTTTTGCTTGACTTTTGAACCGGCTGGGGTAAAATGTTTGTTCGGTTTGGTGCTGGTGGTGGATGAGAATCGACAATCTACACGGACGCTCGAATTCATTTGGAACCAGTATAATGCAAAGTACAACAAAACTCAAGGATCACTCAAGGGGTGTGCGATGAGGCAACTTATTTTTGTCGCCGTTTTTCTCTGCTCGGGAACGCTTTTTTCCCACGCGGATGCGCAAAGTACTCGAATTCCTCCCATTTGTCAAAAAATCGAGCCGTTGTATTCCCCGTTTCCGACGCCGCAGCCGGGAGATTGGCAGTACGTGAATCGCGAGCCGGGACAAACTTTCGCGCAATACGTGAGAGCGAAGCCGGTGGTCGCAACGAAAAAACGCTCTATTCTCTACGTCCAAACGCTGGGAGAGACCACGGACGCAGAGCGGGAGATGATCGAAATCTCGTGCGACTACTTGCGCATTTTCTACAACCTTCGCGTCAAGGAACTGCCGTCGCTCCCGCTCGAGACCGTCCCATCTCGCGCACAGCGGCGCCACCCCGAGACGGGAGAGCACCAATTAAACGCGACGTATATCATTCAGTCGATCATGATTCCGCGCCTCCCAGAAGATGCGGCGGCGTATTTGATGTTCACGACGACGGATCTCTGGCCAGGCGACGATTGGAATTTCTGCTTTGGACTCGCCTCGTATCAAGCGCGTTCCGGGGTTTGGTCGCTCGCGCGCCACGGAGACGCCTCCGATCCCGACGAGCGGACGCAATACCTTCGACGCACACTCCGCATCGCGGCACACGAAACGGGACACATGTTCTCGATCTACCACTGCATTGAATATCGATGCGGCATGAACGGCTCCAACTCCCTCGAAGAGGCGGATGGCATTCCGTTAGAATTTTGTCCTCAATGTCTCGCGAAGTTGAGAGTCGCCACAAAAATCCATTTTATGAATCGGTGGAAGAAGTTGTTGGAATTCTATGAGAAACATGGTCTCGAGCCTGAAGCGGAGTTTGTTCGGCAATGTCTTGAGGACTAATTTGCTTGTGCGCGACTCTCCCTTTTGCGAGTCGTGAGAGGGGGCGTTTCTCCGTTCATCTTTCAAATTGGGCACAACCCACACAAACAAACGAACGCAAATATTCTGCGTATTCTGTTGCAAAATATTTTTATAGAATTCTTCCAAGGATAATGTCGAAAAAGGAGATAGCCCGGTTTTCGTGGGCAGGTTGAGAGACTACGGAGTCGGGCTGCCAAGCGATTTATAGATTGTTTTTGCCATTGAACAGAAGGCCGATATGGAGCTTGAATACACGCAGACGCAAATGGAACAACCGGACGCAAGCCGCCGAAACGCATGGAGAGAATTGTTTTGCATTGGTAGTGTCCCTTCCGTCCTTCGTCATTTTACGAGGCTGACGGGCTGGACTCTCACATATCATTATGCAGATTCGTGTCCTTGGGCGAATGACCCATCTGGGGAATTTTCTTTTGGAGACAACATTGATCCTTCTGGGCAAATCTGCGTGGGCCCCGTCCCGGAGGAGGAGCAGCTTCCGAATCCATTGACTCCCGACAACGTTCGCGAGATTTTCGAAACGGAGAAAGAGTGGCTGCCTATCGAGATTCACTCGCCGATTTTCCCCGAGATGTGGAAGGATTTAGAGGATAGCCCTTTTAGCTTCATGACGCATCCGATCGGTTTCTTGCACCTGCATTCTGACGACGGCACGAATGACCCCAAAAGCCGAGCGAAATTCGAAGAGGCGCATCGTTTTGCCTCCGCCATTGCGGATTTCATTGCCGAAATGCAGACCGTGCGCGCGTACATTTGGCTTGTCGAAATCCAAGAAATGGGGAATACCTCCATCTTCAACCGACGATTCAAACCCGAGCGTGCGACTTTTGCCCGAAGGTTTCGCACTCTTCTCGATTTTGCGCTCGGTCTCTTGGATTTGGAAGCGGTTGCTATTTATCTTTTCGACAATTCTGGAAGGCGCCTGAAGATGCGTGCCTCGGCGGGGCTTCCTCTTCAGTCTGCCATGAGCAAATCTCGCAGTCTGGGGGAGGCGCAGACCGATATGGAAGCGTTGCATCGTGGCGTGATTTTTGTCCTTGATGAGAGTGCTCCGCCTCCAAGACCTCAACCTCCAGAGAACTTTCGTACCGCAATTTGCTTGCCGCTTGTCACGGATCGCTCCCAATTAGGAACGGTGTGGTTTTTTTCGAATCGACTTCGATATCTTCCCGAGGCAATGATCAAGCAGACGCAGCTTCTTGCGGATCATTTCGCGTTGGACATTGAGCGAGAATCGTTTTTCCGTCGCTATGGTCGTGCAATGGAGTACCATGCCGACTTGCGCCGCGCGGCAGAAATTCAAGGATTGCAAGCTCAACCTCCTTTTGTGTGGAAAAATCGCACCGAATTTTGTGGTTGGAGCACGTCGGAACGCAGAGTGATAAATCCCTTCCGTCAAAACGAGGATGGTCCGGACGCAACGGAAGACGACGCGGCACTTCAGGGCGGCTTTTATGAATGGTTCCCTCTCTCGCCAAATAGCATGGGGGCGGTTCTATGCGACGTTGGTGTCCCTGGTCTTCCTGGAGCGGTACTTTCTGCTGCGGTCCGCGCCGTTTTGCGGTGCCAATCTCGGTCGGGCTGGAGTGCGTCGAACGTTTTGGAGAAAGTTCACGACGCGATTTGCGATCAATTCAAGCAAGACGCGCAGATTTCTCTGCTTTGTTGTCGAGTCTCACACGAAAACTCTTTCACATCGGTACAATTTGCCCAAATGGGGAATTTTTGCCCGTGTCGCACTCTGGCGAACTCCGCCACGTATCGGCGAGTTGTCCCGGAAGGCTCCCTTGCCGCGCAGCGTTGCTTGGGCAATCAGCAGGAATTCCATTGTTTTGAGGATGTGGTTTATTTGACGCGAGGCGAGAGTTTCTTTGTCCTGAATGATGGACAGGGAGAGCTATTTTCGCCGATCCAAAGGAAATATTTGTGTTCGAGTATCACGACGGCGCTCCTCGATAAGTGTTCCATGAAAGATATCCAAAAAATTCTTGAGAGCCATGCCACTCCAGAGGAAGGGCGCGACGCTTCGTTCCTTCTCGTTCGGGAAACGGAGATAGCCGCCTCATGAAGCGCATTCTCTTCCTGGCCCACAGCCCCTTGCGCGGCGGGGCGGAGTATTGTTTGGACACAACACTACGTTTTTTGGATAAAAACAAGTTCGAGCCTGTCGTCTGTTTTTCCGACGAGGGACCCATGGCGGACTCGGCACGAAAATCTGGCGCGGAAGTCGTCATTCTGCCGCTCCCGTGGTGGATGTTGTACGAACCAAGTTGGTGGGAGTGGAAGAATCGCGCACGAATTCCGTATGCTATCTGGCGCTTGATGCAGATTATTCGGTCTCGAAAAATCGACCTGGTTTATACCAATACACTCACGCTGTTCGAGGGCGCACTCGCGGCGCGTTGGACGAAAACTCCCCATATTACCCATATTCATGAGGTCGCTACAGATCCTTTCATGAGACCTCGGTGGTTTTCGCTCGATTTTTCCATCCGTTTTTTCTATAAAAATAGCGATTTGGTCATTTTCGAGTCCCAGCCTTCGTTGGAGTGTGCGAAAGCGTATCTTCCGCCAGAGTCGCCACTTTGCGCGAAGTCCGCTGTTGTTTCAAATTCGTCTCGGTTTTCTTTGCAGGATGTTTTTCGAGCGCCGCGCACGTCGTCAAAAGTCGAGGTGCTTTGGGTCGGACGATTCTCCGCGCGCAAAAATCCTGAGCTTCTCGTTCGAGCAACGGCGCAATTGTCGGCAGAAACGCGAGAGCGTCTTCATGTGCGTTTCGTTGGGGAGGGACCTCTCGAAGCCGATCTTCGTGAGGCGATTCAAAACGCGCAGCTTGAGGAGACGTGCGAAATCGTTCCGTTTCAAGAAGACGTCCGCCCTCTTTTGGCGTCGTGCGACATCTTGGTTCTCACGTCGCACGAGGAGTCCTTTGGTCTCGTTCTCGTTGAGGCAGGGATGTTCGGCGCGCCAGTCGTTGCCGTGCGCTCTCAAGGTCCAGCCGAAATCGTCCTCTCCGGCGAGACGGGTTTTCTCGTTCCCCCCGGCGACGTGCCGGCACTTGCGGAGTCGCTTGAAGCGCTCGTCACGAACGACGAATTGCGCAGCGCGATGGGAGCCGCCAACCAACGACGAGTCTTGGAGCTTTATAATCCAGAGCAAAACACACGGCAGCTGGAGTCCTATATCGATCGGTTTTCTTGAGGGCGTTCAGGTTTAGAGGAATGACGAGCGAGATAGTCACGCAAGTATAGAAAGACACCAAATCGGAGGCAGCCCGAGAGCTGCCCGATTTTTTCAAAGATCAAAGAGGATAAGCCCCCCGTTTGGCAATATCCTCTGTCTATATAAAAGCAACGTGTAGCTTATGAAGCGTACTCAAATATTTTTGCACAAAATACCGGACTTCTGCAAATTGTCCTCCATCGTCTGAAAAACATCAGCAACGGATTTATCTTCAATAGGATCATTAAAGATGGACGATTCATCCCGCACTTCGAATTCCGCGCTGCAATGCTGACACGTAAGCGTCATGCCCATATAATAAACAGGGACACGGATCCGGCGCCCGCAAGTGGGGCACTTCTGTGCAAAAGTAGTTTGAGAAGTCATAATAAAAGCTCCTTCTTTATGTGAGGAAACAATTTAATCTTGTTCCGGACAAAAAACAAATCATGGCAAAACCCTCCGCCCATCTGTGCGTAATGGTGAAAAGTGATAGCAAACACAATAAAGACATACAGAGGACATCTTTATTATAGCGCAACAGGGAAAAACAACTCGTCCGTTTTAGGCTGCTCGCTTGCTTTTGAGCGGGTACGTTTTGTCCATAGTGTAGAGTCCCACCATGAATACGTGGGCAAACCTCACACCTCATTGTATTCTATCACAAAAAACTTTTTCGACAATGGGGGGCGTTTTTATTTTTGCAAAATTTCTCCCAAGATACTTTGCAAAATGAGAAAAAACTTGCTCGGAAGGCGTATTCCCACAAAGTGGTCGCTCGTTCTTCCCCAAAATCCCCACTCAGGCTGCCTTCAAATTCCTGTTGCGTATTTGGGAAAAATGCGTGGCGTTGGTAAAATTCCGCCAGTTTTTTCATTGGTAGAGGTGGGCTTGCGGGAAAAGCTGGCGCGTGGTTCAAATTTTGGTGGTTGACCCATCTGAGCCGAGAACGGAGCGAAGCGTAGTTCCAGATGAAGCGCCGAGGGATTTTGGTTTGTGTTGTGCCTATTTGTTCATGCGCTAGCCCTGCTCTAAAAGAGGGGAATACGGCGCGACCGTTACGCTTTACTCGGGGAACTTGATGCTTCAAAGAGCGAACCATTGGATTCAAAGCTCTTCGGGGACAGGCTACATCACCTCGTCCTACTCCTCGAATGGGGGCGAGACGATCGACCTTTACGTCTATACCGATGGATGGACGTGCGGGGGGAGGTTGAAGTGAGCAACGGCGTTGTCATTAAGGACAATGGAGACCAAAAGCTCAATCTCACCAAGGATGGTCCAAGCAGCAACGCGAGCTACTTTGGTTTCGGACGCGGCGCGGCTCACACTTATGCGGGCTACACGCAGATTAATTCGGGACAGTTCATCGTCGGCGTTGCGGGGCTTGCCACGTGCGATTTCCGCGTGGCTGGTGGTGCCTCGCTCCATATATACTCATCGTCGTTTAAAATTCCCGTTTTGCGTGACGCTTGCGAGCCGTGGTGCGTAGCTCCAACGGCGGACGGAACGGGAAATTTCAACGCGAAGTATTATAAATTCCATACCGAACAATCAGATTTATACCATTGCGTCTGGCGGCGTGCTGACGACCACGACCGGGTCGGGCGCTCAGGTGTCTGGCTCCCAATTCTTCGTCGAGGGCGCGATTGTTGGCAACACGACCTTTGCAAGTGGGGCGTCGCTCATCCTCGGAGAGAGCGCGGATGTGATTGGACCCATGGATTTTTCCGACGGCACACTGTGGCGGCAGGAAGGTAGCCTGCTCACGTTCGATTTGACGAACACCTCGCTCTACGACCAAATCCTTGCGACGAATCGTGGCGACGTCCTCTTCGAAGGCGGCACCGTGAAAATCAATCTCATGCATGGTTCCGCTGTGGGATTGAACGATATTTTCGACCTGATTCTGCTTGACGAAACCTCTATGCTTCCGTCCATTGATGATTTCCAAGTCGATTATACCAGCGCCGAGTTGCCGCAGGACGACCCGGTTTGGGTGTTGAGTCCCCAAGCGCTTCCTAATGGCTACACGGACCTTTAATTGTGGGCGACGGATGGGAGTCACGTTCCCGAGCCATCAACGTGGGTTCTCCTCATTGTGGGCGGATGCGGCATTTTGCTTGCGCGGAGACGTTTCGCCACGCCGACGCGAACCCGGTCGGCTTCGTGATGTACGATGAGAGGCTCCCTAAAGCGGAGCCTCTTTTTTTACTCATCCTCCTTTAAAACACTTCTCGTCGTTTTCCCCGTTTCTCTCGCAAATGGGGTACGACCCCAAGACGATCAGTCGGCTTGCGCGCTTCTCCAACGCACTCAGCGCGCGCCGGACTTTCATCTCTGCCCGATGTCCCGCCAAGTCCGCAAAAAAGACGTAAGTTCCGGGCGTTTCGGGATTTGGGAGCGACTCGATCCACGTCAGATTGATTTTTCCGCGTTTGAAGATTGCCATAGCGTCCGCCAAACTGCCCGGCTCGTGGGGAAGCTCAAACATGAGGGTCGTTTTCGCCTTCCGACTTCGAGGCGCGTCCTCCTTCCCCAAAATCGCGAATCGAGTTGTGTTGTTTGGGCGATCCTCCAGCCGCTGCGCGAGAATCTCCAAGTCGTACGCCTCGGCAGCCAAACGACTCGCAATAGCGGCGGCACCAGGCTGCGTTTTCGCGATTTGCGCCGCTGCGGCAGTACTCGTCGCCTCCACCAATCGGACGCCAGGGACATGCTTCGACAACCAATGTCGGCATTGCGACAGCGCCTGCGGTTTGCTATGGATTTCTTTAATTTCCGAGCGAGTGCATTTTCCCATGAGCGAGTGGTGGATGGGAATGATCATT
>JAUNBK010000088.1 GCA_030527105.1 Planctomycetia bacterium | reverse complement strand
TCCCTCAATACGCGGACGGATGCGCGACTTCGAGAACCCTCCTTCGCGATCAAAAAGTGCGACGATCTGCGTCACGCCACGTTGGAGACGCGCGAGCGCCTCGGCTTCCGCAGGCGTCGGCACTCCGACGGTCGGAACGATGTGGTATCGCGCTTGCGCCAACGCTTCCTCGCGCGCCGCTGCTTCACGTCGCGCCTCCTCAAGGAGACTCTCAAGAACCCTGTCTCGCGTCGTTCGGCTCCGTTGATACGCTTCGACTGCCGCATGATACCCTCTCTCCGTTCGAAAATCCTTCCGATTCGGCTCCGAAGGAAAAATCAATCGATCCTCTTTTCCCAACAATCGAGCCAAATTTTTGAATTCCGCAAGTTTTTTCGACCAACTCGTGTCCATTTGCGCCGCCGATTCGCACCCGGAGATGCGATTTTTAAGGGTACGAAGCTCCTTTTCCTGACGATCAATCTCCTCTTGCGCCACCGTCTGGCGCTGGACGTCCTCGGAGAGAAGCGCTTTACGCACGACACGCACAATAATGTACACTAACCCCTCATCCGACGGAACAAGCTCGACGAGAACCGATTGGAATCCGAGCGCCTCGGCAAGCGTAGGAATATCGTACCGCTCACCCGCCTGCGTACTTTGGAGCTTGTCTTTCATGATAACGGCTCCATGTTCCGATTCGACGATATCTTCCGCGCCCAAAACGTTCTTCGACCTTCGCGGTTTTGGCGCTTGCGCGGCGGTATTGGAAGAATCTGTGGTCGGCACTTGAGGCGTCGCGGCTCGAGTCGGCTGCCGCAGCTCGGACGGGAGTGCGCCAAAGGGGAAAGCGGTTCCTTCGAATATGAGGACGCCGCCTGAGAGAGAAATCCCTCTCATCTCGCTGGAGTGAAACTCTCCGTTTGTCTGCACGTCGTCTTTAGAAATAAGTACACAATCTGTCGGCAAATTTCGAGGCGCGTTGGGGGCAGACTCGCGAGGGAGAATCGCAAAAAGGGAGGGGCGACCATGGGAGCCAGTCTCTAAAAGGGTGATCCAATCTCGGATTTGTTGAGCGGACGTTTTTTCGAAAAGCGCACGCGGTTTTGGAGATTTTTCGGCAGGCGCGGTTCGTTTTTCGCTCGATTTGTCTGATTTTTCAGGCTTGGATGCTTCGGAGGAGGAATCCTTCTTTTGGGAATAAAACTCGTTCTCGACGTACTCAACCTTCACGTCTGATTTTTCGTCCATCTGCCCAACTTGAAGCGGATCACCATCGGGAGAACTCGAGGTAGGGTCGGAACCAGAGGACGCGAGATCGGCATCCTGCGGCGTGGAGGGTGCCGGCGTGTTCAACAGGAAGAAAAGCAGCACGGCAAACAAACCTATACTCACGCCTCCGAGGATGATGAGAATCATTTGGTTGGAGCGCCAGAAGTCGCGTGCCGCCTGTTTTGGCCACGTTTGTGTTTGAAAATAACGACGGATTTTTTTCCACAGAAGAATATTTGTTGGATTATCCTCGGGGAACAAGTCGATATTCTCCCATGATCGCGCGAGAATCTTGATAATTTCGATTTTTTTCGTTGTCGAATTCGCGATTGATTGAGCGGATGAGTTGGATTCCGACGCAAGAGTGGTGTTAGGAAAAGCCCTCGAAGCCGACTCGGCAAGATTTTTTGCCATCGCGTCAACGAGGTTGTATTTCCTCGTTTTTTTGGCGAGATTCCCTTTTTGCGAAAGCGAAATTGTGTGAAGAACTTCCTGAACGCGCCGCCAGTTTCGCACATTATTCTGCGTCTCGGAAGGAAGAATTTCTTGCACCTCGAACAAAATGTCTAATTTTGCGGGCAAGCGCGATAAATCGTCGAATAAACCTTGCTCTAGCGCAACGAATTTCGCACCAAGTTGCGATGAGTCGCCGGGATAATTGCGGAAAAAATCAACTTCATCGGAATCATAAATCTCATAAAGGAGCGAAAACGGGGTGGAGGCGATGTGTGCGTCCAAAGCGGCGCGCGCGGATTCGGACGCCGCCAGACCTTGCACGTCCATGAGCAGGGAGACGCCAGAGGCGAAATAGAGGAGAAACTCTTTCTCCCAATGATCGTTTTGGGATTGTGCGTATATTTTCGCACGAAGGGAATCGTCCGCTGTCGCGAGGAGCGAGGGGAGAATCGTCGTGCAAGGCGCCTGGTCTCCCGAGATGTAGGAGACGGGGAGTTTCCTCAAAAAGTCGCAGCCTGCAGGGAGGCCGCCAGAACGCCGTGCGCGCGCCTCCACGAAACGCAGCTTCGTCGCGTCGGGGAGTGGCGAGCGTTCAAGCCAGAGAGGGAATTGTTCTTCGGACAAATTATTCAGAAGATAGAGAATATGTTTTTGAATTTCTGGCTTTTCGCCCCCCTTGCCAACAAGAATCTCGAGCAAAAGCATTTGATTATTTTTTCCTAAAAGGTGCTTTAGGACGCTCTCGGAATCCGTGTTTTTCGACAAATAATCTAAAATTCTACGCTTCAAAAAAACGAGTGCCGCCTTGCTGCTCGACAGTGGGAGAGACGATAGCTCTGCTGGCAGGAGTGTGGACGAATCCTGATCTTCGAGCGTATTTTGACTCAAACCCGAAACCAGCACGGGTGGCGGAGTGGGCGGAGTGGGTGGCGCTGAAGGGATTGGCGGCGGTGGAGGCGCAGGCGGGGTGTTGGATTGCGGCTGGGGTGTGTTGGAGTCAGCGGCAGAATCCGAGGCGGAATCCGACGAAGATTTTGCGTTTTCGTTCGCATGGGAATGAATATCCATGACGATTTGATGAAAAACTTCCTCCACATTCGTGAGCGCATTGAGGTCGAGCATCGACGCGACGCCAACGGAATCGAACGTTTTCCAAAAAGTTTGAACTTGATTCAAACCACCCGCGAGAAAATGCCGCCAAACGTGCGAAACGTAGGAGGACGCGAACGTTTGCGGATCGAAATCCGACGTTCGACCGCTCCACGTGTTGCAAACGAAGCGCGCGCCTTTGTATATTTCGTCGGGGAAATCGGTCTCAAGCGGGGAAGCGAAGGTCGAGGCGGCAATTTTCGTGAAAACACGCTCGGGGTGGGACTCATAAGTGGAAAAACTGAGCTTCTTCATCAAAGAGCGTGGGAAAAATCGGCACGCTCCATAAAAAAGCAGCGCCGCGACGGAGGGTTCCACCGCGAAAAGGACGGACTCGCTTGGTTGGTCGAAGTGGGTGAGCAAGCCTGCAAGCATCATTTTGAAGTAGTGCGCGCGCTTCTCGAGCGGCATTTTTCTCCACCTCTCGGGGATGACTCCGCCGGGATCGTAAAATTCGGCAGACTCGTCCATCTTGAGGAAGGAGAGAAGGACGCGATCGTCGATAAAAGTGGCGCTATGGGCGCTCAATTCGTCGAGAGAAACGAGCGGCGGAATGTCGTACGACAAAAAAGGTGCGTCTTCAAGCACCCAAGCCGAGGCGCCCCAGGTTTTGAGGACGGCAGCCGGGTCGAGCGGAGTTTTCTCGTTTTGTGCGTTTTGTGCGTTTTTCGAAACGGCGACAGCGTGTGCAAAATAGGAGCCGATGCGCCCGGCGGTGTCTTTGGGGCGATAGGCGACGTTCAGCGCGAGGGATCCAAAATCCGCTTCGGGAAGACAAACGAGCCGGATCGGCGCGGTTTTCGAAGTGAGAAACTCTCGATCTTGCGCGGGCGTGTCGTCTGGCAAATAATAATAGACGTAGCGCTCCAAACGACGATAAACGTCACGCAATGCGGTGCCTTGAATCGACGCACTCCGGACACTATACCCCAGAGGCGCGTCGTTCATCTCGCCCTGTTTTCGCTCAAGCGCGGAAGTCGCTCGAGTACAATGCGTTATGTACAATTGTTGTATCATAATAACACCACTTTTTTTGAATTATTATTGTCTTTTTGATTAGCGCCACGGAATCCACGATTTTTTCTTGACGTTTAATTGCCCAAGGACGAGCGGCTGCGTGAAAAATTTGAGCCAATTGGCATCAATCACGCCCCAAACGATTACGTTTGCGCCGTTCCACGCGTATTCGGGCTGGAGGTGGAAAAAACTGCCAGCTTGTTCCCACTCGGCTCGCGAGATTTCTTGTGAGAAAAGGAGCGTCAAATCTTCAGGTCTGTCGGTCTCAAGTGGGTTGGTGCGCGATATGCCGAGGACACACGCGCCGCCGAATTGAGGGCGCATCCACGTCCAACGAATATCGACGCCGCCATTGTCGTCGGGCAAAAGCCCCGCGCGCCCACGGACGGGCTTGAGGCAATTGCCTTTTAGGGGAATGACCAACTCCGTGATCCAATTTCGAAGCTCTTTCTCGATAGGAGCGAATCCCTCCTGATCCTCCGCGAGCGCCTGAACGCTGAAGTTTCTGAGAAATTCATCCGCATTTCCTTCGCGCATCGCCTCGATCATTCCCTGAGAGCGCGTCCAGACTTCCGCACGACTTCGGACTTTCGCGCCCAACTCGCCCGAGAAGCGATAGCCTTGGAGAAGAGGATCCGCCAAAAGACTCGCGACCTGCTGGGGATTGTCGTATTTCACGGCGTCAAGCAGGGCTTCGATTTTCACTTGACGACGCAAAGCGACATCATAAAGTGAGGCGAATTTTTGCGCCTGAGGACAATTTTCAAAAAGTCGCGTGTCCCACACACTCAAAACCTGGCGATCCTGCTCGTCGATCGGCATCGATTTTTTTATCCCCATCAAAACGCGAATTCTCGGCGCTCGAATTTGCGCCAATTCCGCTCTTTCAAGCTGGTCGGGCTTGAGAAACTTGTGCAATTTGTTTTTTTTGACATTCGACCAAGCGTCGGCGATTCGGATTTCGTCCGGCTCCGGGGCAGCAATTTCTCGCAGGAGCGCATCGACGACCGCGACGGTGTTTTTCGCCTTCAAAACGCGCGGCTTGCAAACGTACGAATAATCAGGAGGGAGCTGGTCTCCAATCGCCGCCATGGAGCGCTCGCCCGAGAGGACTTGCCCATTTTGGCTCAAACGCACCATTTGTGCGAGGCGATCAAGGAGAGTGACTCTCGCGCGCGCCTCCAACGCACGCTGGCGTTTCTCCGGCGGAATCGAAAATTGTTGCAGAAAAACATCGTTGCACACGCGTGCGATCATGCGGTCTGATTTTTCGGACGCATCCTCGGGGAGCGTTTGATACTCGCGCCACGCTTTTTCTTTCCACGTTTCTTCGTAAGCTCTGTCCACAAGAGGCTTTAGCATCGGAGGAATATCCACGATGCGTTTAGCTTGGAGTATCTGGACGGCTTCGACCCAACGCTCGGCACGCAGGAGCGGCTCGACGAGTCGAACGGGGCTGGTGGCGACGTTCAGAGGGAGCACGCCCGACATGGGACCTTGCGCAAAGCGGAGCAATAGCTGCGTGAATTCCGCGACCTCAGGATCCGACGAGGTGTTTAAGTCCCGAATCAACGGGCTGGCGTCTGGATTTTGAATGTCCTCTTTTTTGAACATTAATTTATCGTAGTCTGGCTTGACGACGTATTTTTCCCAGAGAGAGACATCCGCCGCCAAGGCACGAAGCGCAACATAAATCATGAGTGCCGAGAAGCGATCGATCGAGGTCGTGAGAAGGGTGGAGCCGTCGCGCTCGGGGTGCTGGTACGGCTCGACGCCAATTTCCAGGTTGCGCCTGCCGACCAGAGCGGGAACGCACATGCAATCGTAATCGACCAGCTTCATTTTTCCGTTGGGCGTAACCATGATGTTCGCCTGCTGGTAGTCACCATGGGCGATTCCTGCATCCTCAAGTTCGCGCACGAGTTCCGCCCAAACGTCGGCGGCGACGCGCAAAGCAGCAAAATTCTGATTTTTGCACTGGGTGTCGACCCATTGGAAGAGGGTGTTTCCCTCGACCCAATCCATGAGGACGAGAGGGTACCACTTACCATCGGTGGAACGAATTGCGTTATCGTAATATTCGAAATGGACGAGGCATTTGAGGTGGATATTTTGGAGGTATTGGCTGATTAATTCGTACCGTTCTCTTCGTTCGGGCGATTCTGTGGAAAAAACACGGACGGCGCGATTTTCGCCCGAGGGGAGCGTCGCTTTGTAGACGACCGCAAAAGCTCCCGCCCAAGGTTTAGGCTGCCCCTGCGCGTTGCGCAAAATCGTGCTATTCTTCAACTCTGGATCGCGAAACGCCATCGTCGGATTTTGAAGCATCGTGCTAAAATGGGAAGATAAAGGCCACGCCATAATATTTCCTTATTATCAATACAAATTCAATTTTGATGCATTATTTATTATTGAGCGTTGGATAGCCACTCATTTCGAGGAGCCATGCGAGTGGTTCCACAAGTCCGAATGGCGCGATCGTGCGCAAACGGAGGTCCGCCTCCCCGACGCCGTCCAGCCCGACGGGCGTGAGGGGGAAGAAACGATATCGCCCGCCGAACAAATCGGCGATTTGGGTCTCCATATCCCAATCGGGCCAGATTTTTCTGCGCAGGTCATCCGTCACGACACTTCGTTTCTCGATAATGTCTTTGTTCATCGCCAGCCCGGTGGGATCGATTTCGGCGAGTTGGGCGTAAAATTTTTCGGATTCCGCCTCGGAGTCCCCCAACGCCGTCACGAGAGGGAGAAGGTCGATTTTCGTGAGACAAATCGCGATCGGCAGGTGGAGCGAGTCGTTATCCTTCAAACCTTTGAGATTTTTCAAATCTTTTCGGAAACGAACGAGCGCGTTTGCCTGCGGCTTCCACGGATACGTAGGATCGAGGAAAAAGAGGAATCCGTCGCTTTTGAGGGCGCGCTTGCGACGATAATCGTCCAACGGAACGTCGGTCGTCACTTCGCCAGAATAATCGAAAATATTTGCGAGCAACTCCGTCCGTCCGAGGAGGTCGCGATCGCGATACTTGAGGACGAGCGGGAGCGGAATTCGATCACGCTGCGTCGCGGCGGTTCCGATGCGCGTATTCATGATATCATCAATACGACGATCCATCTCTTTGGTGACACTCGAGGGGACACACGAGAGACCCAAGCCGGGATAATACCCATTCAAAACCTCCCAATAGAGCATGGTGAGCCAGTGGGTTTTGCCGACTTGCGGGATGCCGAGCGTGGGGAAGGAGAGTTTCGCGAGCGGCCGGAGTTTTCTCTCGAAACGATATCCACACTCTTCCGAGGGTTCCTCTGAGACGAGGTGCGTGCATTTGACGAAATTTCCTTGAGCGAAATCGACTCCATTTTCGTCGCAGCGCTTGAGTTTTCCCCCTCCGAGACAATGCGGACAAGTTTCAAAAATTGCCTTCAAACGCCGATTCACGTCGCTCCAATAGCAAGCGATTCCGAGAAAAGTGATAAGTGCGAGAAACGTACCCAAGCCGAAACGAAGGAGGTGTTTGATTCGCAAATAATGGAGTACCTCGTCCGAGACGCCCGCGAGCGCGGCGTTCACTTCTTCGAAACGCTTTTGGTCGGCGGACATTTGCTTTTGGACGTTTTTAAGAACGGCATTTTGCACCGCGAATTCCTCCACAAATCCGCGCCATGTGTTCCACTCCTCAACGATTCTTTTTCCCTGACGCACGTTTTTCATTGCGAGGGACTTCCACGCATCCTTTTCGACCTCAAGCGCGGACCGGGCGCTTTTTTCGGCTTTCGTCAAAGTCGCGACCTGGTGACGTTCTTTCTCGAGCGCCTCGGTATGAATACGATGCGGCGAGGCGGCGCTAAACGTGACGTCGAGCATCGCTTTGTACAAAAAATCGCCCATGAGAAACGAGACGAGAGTGGTCGCAAGGAGGAGGCAAAAGACGCCGAAAAGCACTTTCGACAAACCCATTTGCCTTGCGCGCCCACCATTGAGCCAACGACGCACTTCGTGTCTTCTTTCGTGGAACGACGCGAGCGCGAGTGCGCCAAACGCGAGGACTCCCCAAAGCCAGAACCAGCGTTTGTCCATGCTCAACATGGAGGCGAGTTGGGCGACAATATGGCGATTTGACTCAATATCGAAGAGGAGAAATTCGCGCTCGACCAGCTGCTGGCGGAGTTTTCTCCACGATTCGACATCTCTTTTGACCTGATTCTCAAGCGCCGCGACGGCGAGACGCATTTGTTCGTTGAGCGGCTTCATTTCTCCCGCGATAAAGTGTGCGAGCGGTTCCTCCATACCCTTTAATTCGGGATAATCTTCGTCGTCGAGAATGGTGAAATCCGCGAGAAAACCACGAAAACCCCCGTTCGCGTCGCACAAAGAGTGGAGGCGTTTTGTCTCTCTTTCGAGAAAGTCGCCGCGAGTTTTCGCTTCTGTGTTTTTCACGACGAGCGCGACGTAATCGTTCGCCAATTTCGTCGCGGTCTCGGCGTCCTCCTTGGAAATTTCCAACGTCTGCGTCGCAACGAGGTGGACGTCCTTCACGACGCTCTTCTCGGTTTGGCTCGAATCGTCGGCAGCGGTTGATTTTTTCGATTCCCCGTCCGATTGGGAAGACGATTGAGGCTCCTTGGCACCTTGGGCAGATTGCGCGTCGTCTGCTTTTTCGGTCTCTGCCTCTGGCTCCGTCGGAGCATGAGAAGCTGGCTCGGAATTTCCGTTGAGATTTTCCACAATCGACGATTCAACCGATGGAGGCTGATTGCCTATATCGTCTTGCGCCAAGGAAACGACACTCCATGCAAACAACGAGACAAACGCGCACGTTGCGAAAAAGCCGAACGAGAGGGAAAATTTAGGAAAAGGACAATTCAATAAATAACACATATATTATTCAAGTTTCAAAAACACGAACTGTGGGACATCACGTGTATATAGACTAACTCATTTGTCCCAATTTGTCAAGGGGTTGTGGCTTTTTTCCAAAAAAATGAGGAAATTTTTAAGATTTTTTGCCGTTGCGCTTGAAATTTTCCGCATTTCTTGTATCATGTGGGGATACGAGGTTTCGATATTGGGACGAAGCCGCAGCCCGCCAAACTTTTTATAGAATAGCTTGATATCATGAAACTCCAAAACACCAACGCCGTTTTTATCATCGCTCTTCTCGTCGTTTCCTTCGTCGCACTTTGGGGCATGAAATCTTTCGCGCAAGCTCAAGAGCAAGACGCTCAGGGACAAAACACGCAAGAGTCTTCTCCCCAGCAAGATCGTCCAGATTATCTTGGTCCGGAGGAACTTTTGTTTCTTGGCGAGGATACGATCGCGATTCTCCAACGCGACGCGCAGCGTCTCGACCTTTTTTCTCTCGCAACGCAAAAAATGTCGCGCACGCTCGCGCTTCCTCAGATGCCGAATCGATTCATCCTGAAGGAGGAGAAACTCTTCATCTCGTGCGGCGATTTTGAGGGTTGCGTCGTGGAAGTCTCGGTCGAAAGTTGGCAAATCACGCGCCGCTGGCTTGGGATTCACTCCCCTTGGGGCGTTGCGTTTAGCGAAAAGGAGCAAAAACTCTACGTTTCGCGCCGATTTCATTCGGACATTCTGATTCTCGACGCCTCCAAAGAAACGGGTGCGGAGGGCATCTTTTTTGAAGAGTGTCTCCTCAAAACGCTCCCTGCCGTGCGCGAGCCGATCGCGATGATTATGACGCCGGACGAGACGGAAATTTACGTTGCCAACCTCATCCCGCTCGACCGTTCCAACGGTCCGACGGTCGCGAGTTCCATCACGATTCTCGACGTGCAGAAAGAAACGACGCGCCAACTTCATCTCACGGACGGCGTGAATAATCTGCGCGATATCACGATCACTCCCGACGGACGATACGTTTTGGGAGTCCACACCCATGGAAATCATCGAACGATCACGAGTCAGCTTTTTGGCGGGTGGACGAATCGCAATGGTCTCGTCATTATCGATCGAGTCGAAAAAAATGGTGTCTGCGTGTATCTTTTAGATGATTTGCAAATGGGACTTCCGAACCCGTGGAGTGTGCGCGTTTCGCCAGATGGGAAGCTCGTCGCGATCACGATCGGCGGCAGTCGCGAGGTCGTTTTTCTTGCGGTGGAAGAACTCGTTCAAAAAATGCGTCGCGACATGAATTGGGTCAATCCTGGCTACTCGTTCTTTTTTGGAGTGGGGTCTCTCACTCAAGTGATGTCGCGGGTTCGTGTGCCCGAACTTCAGGCGGCGCATGGTCTCGCCATGAGCGACAAATACACGGTCGTTTCGGGATATTTTTCGGACAATCTTGCCATTATTCCGCGTTGCGACAAGCCGGAGAGGATGCAATTTTCCCCCATGTCGGGACGAAAATACAATCAAGCGCCCGCGTACACGGAGTTGGACGCCGTCGTGATGCGCGTGGGACCGGAGCCGATTTTGAATCCCATTCGGCGAGGGGAGATATATTTTTACGATGGCGAACTGTCGGTCGAACACTGGCACTCGTGCGTGACGTGCCACCCGGATGCGCGCGTGGATGGGATGAATTGGGATCTTCTCAACGATGGAGCGCAAAATCACAAAAACACGAAGAGTATGCTCTACGCGCACGCAACGCCCCCCTGCATGATCACGGGAGTGCGCCCCAGTGGGGAAATCGCGACGCGGGCAGGATACATTCATATCCACTTTTTGCCGATGGATGAAGCGCGATATTGCGATGTGGATGCATACCTCAAAGCGCTTCGTCCCATACCGGGAATACGCCTCCAGCGCGATGGCACACTCTCCGAGTCGGCACGTCGTGGGAAACGCCTCTTTTTTAGCGCGCGGACGGGGTGCTACACGTGCCACCATGGCGAATATTATACGGACATGAAGTTGCACGACGTTGCCTCAACGAACGAATTCGACATGCACGACGAGTTCGACACGCCGACGCTCATCGAGACGTATCGCACCGCGCCCTACTTGCACGACGGACGATATCTCACGCTCGAGGAGCTTTTGTACGAGGGGTATCATGGCGACCCTCAACGCCGTTTGGACAAACTCAATGCCGAGGAAAAAGCGGATTTGGTGGAGTATCTTCTTTCGCTTTGATCCTCCCTTGCGGAAGCCGTTGTTTTTTGTATAATATACGGGTAGTCGTATGGACTTGTTTCATCAACATGTTTTTTGCCAAAGAGTATTATGAATAAGAAAGAAATTGATTCAAAGGCACCAAAATCCCCCAAACCTCTCCGATGGGCGTCGCTCATCTATATAGTGGTTGTGTCCGCGTTGGGCGGTCTCCTTTTTGGATTCGATTCCGGCGTCATTTCCGGGTGCGAAAAAGGGATGCAGCGCGAGTATTTTCCCGTGATTGCTCAAAAAGCAGACCAGCTTGAGGCGATTAAAGTGGAACTTAACGAAGCGATTGAAGCGAACGATACCGCGCAAATTTCGCAGATCCAAGAGCGCCAAAAAGCGGAGGAAGAGAAGAAATATGAGGGGGAAGATCGCGCGAATTTCCTTCATGGTTTCACGGTGTCCGTCGCGCTTATTGGAACGCTCATCGGCGCGTTTGGCGTTGGGCGCCCCTCCGATAGATTCGGACGAAAAAAGACACTTTTCGTCATGGCGCTTTTGTACCTTATTTCGGCGGTCGGATGCGCCTTTCCTCCAAATTGGGAAACCCTTGTCCTCATGCGCTTTTTGGGAGGAATCGCCATCGGTGGATCCTCCGTTGTCGTTCCTCTCTACATCGTGGAAATTGCTCCCGGACACGTTCGAGGTCGGCTCGTCGCGATGAATCAGCTCAATATCGTGTTGGGAATTCTCGTTTCGTATATCTCGAATTACTACGTCGCGTTGGCGATCGATAATCACACGGTCGTTTGGTCGTGGTGTGAGAGTCTGGCGGGTTTGTTCGCGTCGGGCATGTCGGCGGACGCCATCAAGTGGAGGCTCATGTTTGGGGTGGAAGCGTTCCCGGCGTTCCTCTTTTTCTTGCTGCTCTTCTCGATTCCCGAGTCGCCGCGGTGGCTCATGCGATTTGGAAGGCGTGATGAGGCGCGAAAAGTCCTTGAATCCATCGGCGGCACCGACCCGGAGGAGACGCTCGACGATATCGCGCAGTCGCTCGCAAATGCCTCGCATGGTGAGAATGTCCCGCTCTTCCAACGCAAGTATCTTTGGCCCATCTTTCTTGCGTGGTCGGTCGCGATGTTCAACCAACTCTCGGGCATCAACGCGATCAACTACTACGCGCCGCGCATTTTCGAGATGTTCCGATTCGAGTCACAGGCGGCTCTCGCCAGCACGATTGGACTGGGCGCGATCAATTTGACGTTCACGATTCTCGCCTTCCTCTTTATCGATAAACTCGGTCGGCGTGCGCTTTTGATGTTCGGCGCACTCGGGACGTGCGCCATGCACTTGCTTGCCGCGTGGCAGATTTCGCTCGGAAGCAACGCCAATCCGTGGATAGCGATACCTGCGATTTTGGGTTTCATTGCGTTTTTCGCGGTCTCTCAAGGAGCCGTCATTTGGGTGTTTATCGCGGAGATTTTCCCGAATGCCGTTCGCGCGAAGGGGCAAGCGTTGGGGAGTTTCACACACTGGTTTATGTGTACGATTATTTCGTGGATATTCCCGTTTGTCGTTGGGCTGTCGGAGACTTCTGGATCGTACGTTTTCGTTTTCTTTGCCGCTATGACGCTTCTGCAGTTCTTCTTCGCGTGGAAGCTCATGCCAGAGACGAAGGGTGGCGAGCTAGAGTCGCTGGAGAAAAAGATTCTCAATGCCTGATTTGGCGTTGGGTTTTCGTGTCCGCGCGGAGGGGCGGACGCGCTCGTGTTGTGTCCCTCTTATAAATTGTGGCAAATTGATGTCTACGGAGGGTGGGCGTCCCCGCCCACCAAAAAGGCGTTAGCCTTTTCCTAACCTTTGTTAGGGCTTACACCCTAATGGGTGGGCGAGGACGCCCACCCCTCCGAAGAAGCGTTAGCGACGACCTCCCGACGATGTTGAACCGGCGGAAGCCGTCGTCGTTCCCGGTCGTACCGGGCAAACTTTCCTTCAAAAAACTTTTGAAATGCTCACGCCGTTCGCGAATGCTGCTTGTTTTTTGCGCCTCTGGTTTTGATTTTGAGTCGCTATCTCTCAAAAACGGGGAGAAAATTCTTCGGTGCGGTCAGGACAATTATCGCAGAGGCGGTGGCGTAGTCGATGCTGATGGCGGAAGACCACGCGCCGTTGGATCTTTGCGTGCGGCACAACTCCTCCGCTGCGGTCGCGTACCAAGCGCTCCACGCCTCGTTCGTCGCGCAGAGTCGATACGCTTGGACTGCATAATATTGGGCGTAGAAATAGTAGCCGTCGGAAGTCGGATAGGCGCCCGCCGGGAATTTATCGAGATAGCGCAGCGCTTTTTGCACCGGCTCGGTCTCGTACTCTCCCGCCGCACACAAAGCCGCAACCACGGCGGCAGATCGGGGATACGCACTTGGTCCCTCAGCGAGACGATATCGAAAACCTCCGTCTGGATTTTGACACTGGAGGAGATAATCGATGCCGCGCTCGACCGTTTCCGCTGGCGCGTCGATTCCTGCGTTTCGACACGCCCTCAGCGCGACGAGCAAACACGCAGAGACGGAGACGTCCTCATCCTTCGGAACGACGGAGTAGCGCCAGCCACCGTCCTGGTTTTGTGCCGCAACAATGAGTTCGATCCCCTTTTCGATGATGCCTCGCAACTCTGCGTCGCCAATTGTGTTGGAGAGTTCCGACTGCGTGTGGCACATTCCGTAGCACTCGGCAAAAAAGGTGAGAGCAAAGCCGTGGGCGTACATCATGCTTTGCTCGGAGACGCCCTCGGAAGCAATGAGACCATTGTCGCGCACCTGTTTTTTGAGGGCGAGAAGGCACATTCTCACGTATTTTGCGTCGGGGCCATCATACGGCGTGCTTCCGTTCGACAAAAAAGCCATTCCGACCAACGCGGAGATAGCGGCGTGGTTTTTGAACGCACCGTCCCCAGGCAGGACTCCGGCGTCGAGTTTCTCGCGAAAATACTGGAGTCCGCGCTCCGTGGCGAGGGCAGGGTCGGAAGTCTGCGCCGACACGATAAGGGTTGCGCCAGAGAGTATCCAGCCGAGAGCCGCGAAAAGTGAGGCGAAAAAAAGGGGTCGTTTCATCGTATATGCTCATCGTCCTTTAAAATTCCCGTCCTGCGCGACGTTTTGCGAGCCGTGGTGCGAAGCTCCGACGGCGGACTGAAGCGGAAATTTCAACGCGAAGTATTATAAGTCCATAAAAAAACGCGCCTACAAAGAAGCGCGCATTCGAAAAGCTCGCGACGCCAAAAGGTCAAGCCACTTTTTCGGGGACTTCCGCCCCCAAACGTGCCATCGTTCGGACAATCGCATCGTTCTCGTCCGACCTTTTTTCACGATCATTCCAAGTTTTTAACACTTCCTCAGGCATGACGGCCAGAAGAGCGGCAGCCGTCACAACCTTTCGTGCAAAATCCTTAGCCTTCGTCTCGTCGCACCCCAAAGACTTGGCCTCCAAAATCACCTGCGCATAGTGCATCATAATAAACACCCCTTTCTTCCCTGAAGGGTAACTCAGGGTTTTCACCCCGACTTGTTGGAAAAGACTACCCTCTAATTATACGCGAAACCCCACAAAAAAACCAGTAGGATGAGGTGTTTTTCTCAAAAAAAAGGAAATATTTTAGGAAAAAGGGCAAAATTTGCCGGGAAAAAAGGGTGGGAAAGGGAGGGGGGCGCCTTTCTCATTAAAACTTCGTGAAAACTTATACTCGTTCCCCTTAAAATTCCCGTTTTATATGACGCTTTGCGAGCCGTGGTGCGTAGCTCCAACGGCGGACGGAAACGAAAATTTTAACACGAAGTATTATAATAGGCAAAAAAGGCTGTTTTAACCCGATGAAGCCGGGAACGGAGCGAAGCATAGTATCGTGCCAATTCTATAAATACGATTGTTTGGAGCAGCAAACTGCCACCTTTTGGGAGGAAACATTTTTGAAGGAGAGTTTGAGAAGTTTCCCAGATTTGAAGCCAACGGGAAAATTTCCCAAAAAATCCTCAAAAAATTTCTTTTACCACTTGCAAAAAAACAATTCTTGTGTACAATGGATTTATCGTTGTGTGTGCAAATGTTCAAACAAAAACCACAGGAGAAATCATGATGAAAAAGTGCGCATTTCTATTTGGCGTGAACGACTATGCCGAACTCCCCCAACTTCGCTACGCGCGGCAGGACGCGGAAGCGGTGGCGGAGG
>JAUNBK010000087.1:10511-15165 GCA_030527105.1 Planctomycetia bacterium | reverse complement strand
ATTCGAAAGATTCGAAAGATTCAAACGGGGGTGCGTGCGCATGAAGTGTCTTGTCGTGGCACCTGCGAGGCTCGCTTCCACCCGGCTTCCGAGAAAGTCTCTCCTCAACCAGACGGGCAAAACGCTCATTCAGCACGTGTGGGAGGGGGCGTCCAAATCCAAGTTGGCAAGCGAGGTCGTTATTGCGACGGACTCCGACGAAATTCTACGCGCCGTCGTCGAGTTTGGAGGGCGCGCCATTATGACGAGTCCTCTCTGTTCTTGCGGGACGGAGAGAGTTGCCGAGGCGGCAAAATCTTTCCCTGATGCCGAGATTGTCGTGAATGTTCAGGGGGACGAGCCAGAAATTTCCGGAGAGTGTGTCGATGAGGCGGCGCGACTCCTGCTCCTCGACTCAGGGCGCATGATGGCGACGCTCGCGACCCCAATCCTTGAGCGCGAGAGGCTCGAAGACCCGGCTTGCGTCAAAGTCGTTTTCGACCCCACGACCCAAAGGGCGCTCTATTTTACTCGAAGTGTCGTTCCGTATCCGAGAGAGGGGGTTCGGGACGAGTTTTTCGACCCAAAAACGCCACTTTTTTATCAACATTTGGGCATCTACGCCTATCGTCGAGACTTTTTGTTGCGATTTTGCGACATGCCCCGTTCGCGACTCGAGAAGGTCGAGTCCTTGGAGCAATTGCGCGTCTTGGAAAATGGGCACGATATTTTCGTCGGCGTCGTTTCGTACGAGGGGAACGGAATCGACACGCCGGAGGATTATGCACGTTTCGTTCAGCGTTGTCGTGAGGCGTCGTAAAACCACTTTTGTAGAGTACTTTTCGCGTGAAAGAGAGAATTTGGTCACATCGCAAAGTCGTCGTGTTGCTGTCGGCGCTTGCGTTTCTGGTTTTGACGCAAAACGGCTGCTTCGTGTGGCGACGTTTGGGGGTGTCGTCTGCCTCGACCATCGAAAGTCGACAATACGTCCAGCAGGCGGCAGAATCTCTCCAAGCGGGCAATCTTATGAGTGCGGAGGAGAAACTTACCCTCGCCGTCAAAACGAATGGGGACAATGCCGAGGCGAAAGCGATGTATGCCGACATGTTGTGGAAGCAGGGGCGCCGGGACGAAGCGCTCAAATTCATGAGTGAGGCGGCTGCTCATCGCGACGCGCTCCCAGAGTGGCAAATCAAGTTGGCGTGGATGTATTTCGAAAATCGTCAGCTTCTCTTGGCGCAAAAGTATCTCGAGCGTGGTTTGCGTCAAAACTCCACAATCAGCGACGCTTGGATACTTCAAGGAAAGGTGTACGAGGAGCAGAATCTCCCCGACAAAGCGATCGCGGCGTACCACCAGGCTCTTTTTCACGCGCCGAGCGACGTTCGCGCCCAGACCTTTTTGGCGGATTTGTATCTGCGTGGGGAGAATCCGCAGCGTGCTCTCGAAACGCTCCAATGCGCCCTCGCGAAATACCCTCCTCATCAGGAGCCTGCGGAAATTTTGTATCGACAAGGTCTTGCATATCGCGCTCTCCTTCGTTCGAACGATGCCGTGCGTGTTTTCGCAATTGCGGCAGAAAAAAATCCCCAAAACCCCACCTACCTTTCGGCTCTGGCTGAGGCGCAATACTCTGCGGGAATGTTCGACGCTGCGCTCGTCGCGTCCGAGGCTGGATTGGCTTTGGACTCCCAAAACGCCGTCTGTTTGAAGATTCGCGACAATGTGGTGTCCAGAGGCTCCACACCCGTTCCACTTGCGCCCTCATCTTCTCCCGAGTTTTCGCCCATAATGACCTCCGCGCCCGTTGCGCCTCAATATGGAAGCAGAACCCATTTCGAGAGTCCCTGAGTCCCTTCCGTCCTCGGCTCGGGGGGGTGGTTGATTTTTTCCCCGCCTGCGGTACAATAGAGACATGTCCTCTTTTTGGTAGAGAGAACTGGATATGCTGGTATTAATGGTATTAATGGAATAAATATGAACCGCCTCCCCCTCCTATTTTGCGTCCTTTGGTGTTTCGTTTCGACGCTGATGGCTCAGGAATCCGTTTCTGAATCCGCGTCTGAACCCGTTTCTCCCGCGTCTGAATCCGCGTCTGAATCCGCATTTCGTGCCGAGCCGACGGCGTTGTCCGGGGGGAGAATGCTCATTGCGCCTCACGCCAACTCGGTCGTCCTCCAAGCTCGCTTGTGGCTCATCGTGCGCGGAGATGAAGTCCCGCTTGCGCTCAATGGGAACGAACTCCGTTGGAATGATCGCTTCGCGGGAGACGTCCATGTCGCCATTCTTCGCCTCGATATCGGCAAATCTCGACTCCAAATCGGCGACGACGAGATTCAATTCGTCCTTGGTCGTAACGAAGAAAGCCACGCAGGTCCGAAAGATTGGCTCGTTTATCGGCTCCACAACATGAAACCGGGGCCCAATCCGTGTCTCCATTGTCATGAGTGCGAAAAAGAGGAGGGCAAAGTCTTCGTGGGCAACGTCAAAACGCCCCAAGATGCATGTTACAAATGCCACCTCGCGGACAAAATCGACGAACAGCACGCCAACACAAAACTCGAAGACGACTGGCGCGAGAAATGCAGCGATTGCCACTTCATCCACGCTTCGCCTCATATGTACCTTTTAAGACAACCTCGTGAGCTTTATCTCAAGTGAGCTTTATCCTGAGTGAGTAGCGTACAATTTCAAACAAATAACCAAAATGACCAAAATACCAACCCAACGTTCCGAGCCGGAAGCGCCACTTCTTGAGGAACTCACGCGCCATGCTGAAGCACTCGTTGCGCGGCAATTCCAACAAATGGGCTATCCCTTCGACCAAAGCGTTTCCCTCTCGGGCTACTATAATTGGCTCCTACAGACCGGATTGTGCAATCTCACGCTCATCAACGTCGGAAGCCCCTACAAAACCGGGTGGGACATGCTCGAGGTGGACGAATTCGAACGGCGCGCAATCGACTTCCTCGCCGAGGCGTTTCGCTTCCCACCACTCACGCATTGGGGAGTTCTCACCAACGGCGGCACGGACGGCAACATGCACGGCGTCTATTTCGGACGCAAATTTCTCGAGGATTCTGCCCGAGAGATGGGACTTGTGGGGGATTGCGCCAAGCCGATCCTCTACGTCTCCGAGGAGGCTCACTACTCTGTGCGAAAATTGGGCGACATTCTCCAGATAGAAACGCGAACGATTGCCGCGCTCGAGCAAGGACAAATGGATATCGACGACTTCCGCCGACAGATCAATCCGACGCGACCCGCACTCGTTGCGATTGCGATTGGCGGCACGTTCAAAGGCGCGATTGACGACCAGCGGGCGATAGAAACCGTCCTGAACGACGTCCGTCCCCCGGTCGTGTATCGACATTTGGACGCCGCGCTCTTCGGGGGGTACCTCCCGTGGCTTGAGGACGCCGACGCGCGAAGCATTCTCGACCAAAGCGCAATGCATTTCGACTCGATTGCCGTCTCGGGTCACAAGTTTCTCGCGATGAACGAACCTGTGGGAATATTCATCTGTCGGAAGGAGATTCTCGACCGGCTCCACACCTATTCCGTGCCGTATCTCAACGGCGTGATTCCGACGATCAATTGCTCCCGTAGCGGATTTGACGCGCTCAAACTCTACTGGCGCATAGCAACGACGACGCCTGAAGGGTTTCGACAGGAAGCCGAACACGTCCTCCGAATGTCGCAGCTCCTTGTCGAGAAACTCACCCAACATGGCATCCCCAATTGGCGCAATCCGTACTCGAACACGGTTTGCATGAGGCGCCCCGCCGAGAGTGTCGTCCACAAATACGCCATGGCGTGCTCTGAATGCCGATTTTGGGGCGAGCTCGCGCACGTCGTTGTGATGCAATTCTTTAACGAATCCCTCATCGACCAGCTGGTGGAGGATATCGTCGCAGGTTGAAGGCGTCCGAGGCACCTTCATTAATTTATACATTTCAGGCAAATTACACAGGAACTGGAGGATACTATGATAGCAAAAGAAATCAAACGAGGCATGATAGTCGTGTACGATGGCGCGCCGTGCATGATAGAGGGCGTGGTGGTGCAGACTCCGTCCGCGCGAGGAGCCGCCACGTTGTACAAATTTCGGGCGCGAAATCTCCTGACGAAAACGAAGGTCGACTTTGTCCTCAAGGGGGCGGAATCGCTCAACGAGGCGGATTTTCAACGTCGTGCCGTGAAATATTTGTATGCCGACATGGAGAAAATGTACTTCATGGACGAGGAGAATTACGAGCAGTACGAGCTTACCCACGACGAAGTTGGCGACGAAAAGAACTACCTCACGGAGGATTTGGAGGGCGTTTTGGTCTTGATTTACAACGAAATGCCGGTCGGAATCGCGGTACCCTTCACGATTGTCCTCAAAATCGTACAATGCGACCCCGGCGTGAAGGGGAACTCCGCCACCTCGCGCACGAAGCCCGCCACGCTCGAGACCGGTCTCGTGATTCAGGTGCCCGAGTATATCGAAGAAGGCACGCTCGTGAAAGTCGATTCGCGAACAGGCGAGTATCTCTCCCGCGCGTGATTCCCCCATTCGGGGGGAAAAAGTCTCAACCACGTCTCAATTTATGAGACTACGGGACAAAACGCGTTTGATTCCTATTTTTCCGCAGCGTAACGAGTCTCACATATGTTTTTTTGAGACTCT
>JAUNBK010000087.1:8081-10468 GCA_030527105.1 Planctomycetia bacterium | reverse complement strand
CGCATTCCCCCCACCACGTCTCATTTCGCGAAACTTTTGGCTCAATTCACCTCGCCATTCAATGCCCTATACGCATTGTACCAACGATAGACAGACGCCTTCGACAGCCCGATTTTCTCCACCACCTCGCTCGGTTTTTTCCCCAGCGTGAACAACTCGAACGCCTTGTTTCGTCCATCTGTCGTTGACTTCCGCTTCCTCTTTTCGCCCGAACGCGCGCTGAGGCTGATTTTATCAAGCTCCGCAAGAACGCTGTCGGCACTCAATGGGGAGAAACAATCGATCGCCTCAAACCCAATCGGGTTGAAGTGCAACCGAAAGTCGATCGACGTCGGATTATAAAAATCGTTCATTTTGACGGGCGAGAGGATGAGTCGTTTCGAAGACGCGCTCTTCCCCGCTGCCTCAGGCTCAGCCACCTCAGACTCAGCCGCATCAGAGCGGTCGCAATCGAAAAACTTCTCAAAACCTCCATCATCTTCACTCTCGCCATAAACCCCCGAGTCCCCCGAGTCTCCCGACCCCGCAGCCGCCTCGGCATCCTCGAGCAATTCTTGGCGTCTCTGGGCGGGATGGAGGTTCAAAACGTATGCGAAACGAGATTTCGACGTGAATGCGTTCGAGCCTTGGACGTTGTAGACCGCGTTGTCTCCGCCACTTTTTCGCAGGTGCGAGACGAGAAGTATCGTGAGTTGGTTTTGCTCACACAGCGCGTCGAGACCTTTGAGTACACGACTGACGTCCGCCGCCTTGTGTTGGTCGCAATGCGTCCCCATGAAGTCCGCAACGGGGTCGACCACAATAAGTTTGACGGGATTGTATGTTGAGTACCACATATAGTGTATCGCTTGCTGCAACGGATTGACTTGTGTTAGTTCCGCGTCCGCTTTCAATATATAGTTGTTTTCGTTGTCGCGCTCGCCATCTGTCGTCCCGAGATAGTAGCCAATGCGATTGAGACACGCTCCAAAGTGCTTAAATCTGTGTGCCGTGAGTCCTTGTCCACCCTCTGGAGAAAACCAGAGAACGGAACCCGTGGGGCATGGGGAGCCGTCCGGCCAGTGCGTCACGTCGTCTCGCGTAATCATCGAGGCAACGTACGCCATGAAGAGCGATTTCCCAAGACCTTGCGTCCCGGCGAGGAGACCCGTTTGATAGGGGATTCGATCCTTCCAAAGGAATTCAACCTCCTTCGCCACGACGTTATGGGCGAGCGTCAAAAGCGGTCTCGTGCCTCTATTTCCGCTCTCTTCTTCACGAAGCAACTCCTCCGCCTCGGGGAATCGTTCCTCAAAAGCATCTCGACTCAGCTCAGCCAAACCGTTCTCGACATTCACCAAATCTCGCAGCTCGTTCGGAAATGCCTCCTCGCCAAAGCCGCTGTAGTCGTTCGCGAGTTTTTGCCGCTCCATATTCATCATTCGATCCAAATCATTCATGTTGTCCATACTCCCTAGCCTACCTTTCTTCTGTAGTGTGAAATAATAATAACGATAATAATAACAATAACGATAATTAGCTGCGCTGAAGTTTCTTTCCTCGGGCAAAATACTGCCTTAAAGTGACGGTTGGATAAATGATGCACTTCGCTTCGCATACCTTATCTAGTAATTTTAACATCGAAAAACACCACTTCTTGTTTTCGTTGAACGTATTGGAATAAATTTCGGTCGGGACATTGTGCAAAGTGGCGAAAAAAGGCAAATCCGTCACATCCGCTCTTTTAGGGAAGACGAAATTCGCGATGCCGTCGTTCGTCCACGCCTCCTCGACCAAAAGGGCATCGTCGAGACAATTGAAGATGCGCGCACCTTGAAGCCCCGGCACCTTGTTGAAACCCTCGTCGCTCTCAAATTTAGGCTTGTGCCTCGCCCACGACCCGACGACGCCATAGGGAGCGCACGACCACCGCGACGACGCAAAGCTCCAATATTGTCCATCCTTCGTAATCCACCATCCCTCTTGAACCTTCGTAAATTCATAAATAATCCCCGGCTCAACCCGAATGAGAGGAACGCCAATCGCTTGAAATTGCGCGATGCTGCCGAGCACCCCGCCGAGGTTCGCGACTGCCGTTGGATTCAGCCCGAGCTCGCACGCCGTATCGGCAAACGCCCCCGCATCGGAGTTGTCGGGTCGGAAGTAGACGATAGGCCCTCCTTGTTTTTTTGCTTGATTCATGTATAATGCCTACGGAAGTTTGTCAAATTAAACAGAATATAACATTGGCAGCGATTATACCATGCGATATGCCAAAAGTCAAACATAAAATCTCGATTTTCTTCAAGAAAGTGGTCTTTTTTCCATCCAAAACCCCCCATGTGAGGGATAACGCCGACTGGAACGCCGACCGACCGGGTGGGGGAGTTGTTCTTGGCACTTCGTTC
>JAUNBK010000087.1:0-8054 GCA_030527105.1 Planctomycetia bacterium | reverse complement strand
AAAAAAATCTCAAAAAGTCTCAAAAAAACAGATGTGAGACTCGTTTTGGTGCGGAAAAATAGAGATCAAACGCGTTTTATTTCATAGTCTCATAAATTGAGACGTGGTCGAGACTCTCTCCCCCGAATGGGGGATTGGGAGTCTCAAACGGAAGTAGGGGGGCAGTAAGACACACCCCCCATTTAGTGGGCATTCTCGACTAAAAGCTCCATTGGAATCCGCCACCAACGGCGTGGGCACTCATTTCGTCGTTGAAGAGTCCGTCGTAACTCACGTTCGCGAGGAATCGTTTCTTCATTCCGAATGCGTACGAAAGTGTGGCACCTGCCGAGATGTAGCCGTCGCCAAGGTCTTCGCCCACGAAGTAGAGCATCTCGTTCGTGTTTGCAAACTTCGCGTTTGCTGTCGGCGCGCTGTCGCCATCGAGTTGGAACGAATAGAACGCCTTCCCTCGGAACGTCAGCCGGTCGTTTGGTGCCAAATCGAGCGTCGCGCCCAATCTCGCATACGTCCACGTGTCGTCAGAATCCTCATAATACAACCCATAAAGACCCGCGCCCGTCTCGGCAACACCATTCTGCCACACGCACTCGGAATCAATGGCAATCAAAGGACGGAGCGTAGCGGTGCCGAGGTAGAAAGGTCGCGCAAGTTCGATGCTTGCCGTGAGCGCGCTTCCGTTGAAGTCCGCAAGCGCCGTGTAGCCAAACATGCTCAAATCGCGTCGCAAATCGTAGTCGGAGTAGGTGTACGCCATCATACCTTTGAGTTCAAACCCTCCGAACATTTTGTATCCGAGGTAGAATCCGACGGAGTAGTTTTGCGCCTCCGCTGTGGCATAATCCTGCTCGAGAGTCGGGTTGGAGTAGCCCAAAAAGACGCCGCCGGAGAAATAAGTTTCCCACACGGTGTCCATTCCGACAAGCAAGTTGAAGGCGTCGGTATCGTATCCCGTACCATTCGAACCGTCGACGGAGAGTCCTCGATATCCCGATTGGAACCACATTGCGCTTCGGAAGCCATTGGTGGCGTAGGGAGCTTGAATCCCGGTGTAGCCGCGACAATTCTCGTCCCACGACAACCTGTCCAAGACGGGCGCCCACAACGATTGGCGCGCGAGGGACATGCTATTCGCTCTCGCGGAGCCTTGGAGCTGTGCCGCAGCCTTGTGAATTTCTTCGTTCGTCAAATCCGCCAGCCCGAGGAGGGTGTTGTACCAACTATCGTGATACGTATCCAGGAAGCGTCCAACCTCCATCTCGTTTCGATTCGCGTTTTCTCCCTCGAGAATTTTCTCGAAGTACTCCCTGTCCAACTCGGTCGAGATAATCATGTCGTTCCCCTCGACGCGGGACGTGAAGTCGTAAAACTTAAGGTCGCTCGAGATGTCCCAAGTCCCCGTGATGGAGTATCCATCGTCGACGGAGAGAATCGTCCATTCCGTCTCGCTGAAGGTGCCGGATTGAGTGAAATACGCCGTCATTTTCGCGTTGGAGAGCGTGACGTCTCCTTCGTGAACGGTGATTTTTTCGGAGGTACCATCGAGACCAAGTGCGACCTCGTACGTACTGCTCTGGACGCTCAAGTCACCATAAATCGTCGGCGTGCCAGCGAGAATCGAGTTCCCCGAGACAGTCGTGTCGCCATGGATAATCGCGGAACCCGCGACAATCGAGCCGTTCTTAATTTGTACGCTACCTTCTCCGGTTGAGAGCACGGCGAGCTTCGTCGCATCGTCGGCATCCGTGCCAAAATAGAGGTACGAGCTATCAAACGTCGCGTCGCCATTGAGATAAATCCCACCGCCAGCCGCCACAAAGACACCCGACTCGCCCGGTTTTGCGCTATCGTACAATCCCGAAACGTTGAGCGACCCCGATCCGGCAGCCGAGAGCGTATCGTCGGTCGTCTGCGCGAGAATGTTCAAAACGGACGAGGAACCCGAAATAGAGAGCGACGCATCGCTCCCATCGTTCTGGCCAATGACCAAGCCCGCCGCCTCGACGATGCTTCCGTCCTCCAACGAGACGTCCGCGCTCCCCGACTCGCCAATAATCATCGCGCCAGCCGACGCGACGGTTCCGACGCCACTGATTGTCGCCTCGCCAGCCTTGCCAACAACGAGCGCCCCGCCGGTGTTCATAACACCATTGTTCTTCAATTCGACACTCACGTTCGCGCCGGTACTGTCGCCACCAGCATTGTCGCCAATCGTGAGGCTCTCCGTGCCATAAAGCTGCGCCGTGGAGCCATCCACCACGACATGCGTGCCAGAGTCTGAGCCGTCGCCAGAGCCCGCCCCCGAGCTTGTGAGCGAGAGATTTTTCGCGCTAATGTAGGCATTGGTACCCACGTTCACGTCGAGTCGCCCCTCCCCGCCGAACACCAGGTCAGCATCCGAAAGGATGGTTGCGGTTTGAGCCGTTTCGCCCTCCGCCACGGAGGAGGTTTGCCCTTGGAGCGAAATATCAAGCGCCGCGCCCGCCGCCGGAGCAAAAGAGCCGTTCCCAGCGACGCCAAGTTGAGCATTCTGCCCCACCGAGATGGAGGAGGTTCCGTCAGCCGCGACGATTTTGGAGGCACCCAACACCGTGAGATACGCGGTTTTTGCGGTCGCATCGTCCGTAGCCTGCGTGCCGACGATATTAATGGCGTCCCCATCCTGAAGCCACGCGTTGAGGTTGTTCGCGACGGAGAGCGTGCTTCCGCCCAAGATATCGACTTGAACCGCCCCGCCGTTGTTTTCTGCGCCGAGCGTCAAATTGCCCGTCCACGTGTCGTCCTCTTCCGACGTGACGACCGCAAGCGAGGAGGCACCATCAAGCGCGATTTTCACGCTGTTTGAGCCGGAATCCAACGACCCAATCTGCATCGAACGCCCACCATCAATCGTTATTTCCCGGTCTCCAGCGAGGTCGAGAACTTTGGTGGAGACGAACTCGAACGCCGAGTTTGTTCCGTCGAGAGCAAGGTCGTTCGAGAGCGTCGTTGTTCCGAGAACGTACAATTTTCCGCCAGAAGTCGCGTCCGCATCCTTGCTAAATTGCGAGTTGTTCAAGTCGAGGTTTCCCCCAATCTGCAACTCGGCTCCGTTTTGAATGGTTGTCGCGATATTTGTGCCCAAGGTTCCCACGACGAGAGCCGACACGGCGCTGTCGGACGACCCATCAAGGACGAGATTTGCGCCATTTGCCGCGCTTAACGCCCCCTCGACGGAGACGACGCCGAGTTCGGAAATCGTGAGAGTCGTGTCGTCGGCAAGAGTGAGCGCCCCCGCAACGAGTGTGTTGACTCCAGTCGCGGAGCCGGAGACGTTGAAACTTTCCGCCAGATTCAACGTTCCGCCCACCTCGATACGCACACCAGAAGTCGATTCGTCCGCCACGCTAAACGAGAAATCTTCCGTGGACAAATCCCCTCCGACGACCAACTCCGCGCCGTTTGCGAGGGAAATATTGAGCGCATCGGTCGATAATTTCGTGAGCGTTCCGACATACAACCCGGAAGCGTCGAGCGACAGAGGCGTAGCGGTGGAGAAATCGCCCGTGGCGTGGAACTGGGCGGAATTCTTGAGAGCGAACGTCGAATCCGCGTCCATCGTCACGTTCGCAACGACTTCCGAGAGGCCATTCTCCTCGTCGGCAAACTGACCCACCACCCATGTGGAACCATCCAGCGAGAAGTTGGTGTTCGTCAAATTGAGTCCGCCCGAAGTGGCACCAACGACGATGGAGCCAGAATTCTGCGTCGTGAGCGAGAGTTTCGCTTGGGTTCCGTCGAGCGCCAAGCCCGAGTCGAACGAGTTCGTGAGTCCGTCGAAGATGAGCGTCCCTGCGTTCGACCCCGCTGCGGTCGCGATTCTCTCGAAACTCAACCCGCCGGTCGTGGCATCGGAATTCGTAATCGAGAGCGAAAGCCCCTCCGCGTCAAATGTGACGTTTTCTCCCTCGAGCGCGAAGCCCGCCAAGTCCAAAGAATTGGTTCCACCCACGCCGAGAGTGGTGCTCGAAATATCCGTGCCAAGGGAAATTGTCTCCGATTGCTCCGTCTTGAGAGCGTCATTCAACTCGGTGTCCGACGAGACAACAACGTCCGCATACGCCCTTCCCTGGAACGAGACGACCAGCGCAAGGAGCACCATGAGCGCCGCTCTGAAGCTCACCAAGCCGTTCAGGATTGTTCGTTTGGATTCCATTCCAAAATCTCCTCATACAAAAAAACGTGTCGTATTTGATAACACGATAAGTCTATACTATCAGTATATCCAATTCATTTTGTGCTATCGACAGAATTACACCAGAAATAAAGGCATATTGGAAAAAAAAGCAGGAATTCTCTTGGGAGAGGAATCTGGTCGTTTCAGGCAAAGAAAATGGCAAGCCCCCCTTGTTTCCCCGCAACGTTTTGACTATATTATTATACAGTATATATAGTACTATTGTATAGTCGGGTTGCGAAGTGCGCCCGATGTGGACAGCCTCCCTTTTTTAGGAGAAACGAAATAATGAAACGACGTCAATTTTTACACACCCTCGCGGCAACGGCAGCCGCCCCGCTCGTGATTCCGCGCGAAGTCTTCGGGGGCGACGGCACCCCAAGCGCGAACGAAAGAATCGGCGTGGCAGGTATCGGCGTGGGGCGTCAAGGCTCCTACGTCTTCTTCCAAACCCTTAAAGATAAACGCACGCAGGCGGTCTGCGTTGCGGACGTCTTCCTGCCTCGAGCGCAAAGCATCGCGAAACGCGCAGGTCTCTCCGGCGACGACGCAGCCTACCAAGATTATCGTCGACTCCTCGAGCGAAACGATGTCGATGCCGTGATTTCTGCGACGCCAGAACATTGGAGACTCCGCACCTGTGTCGATTCCGCACGCGCAGGGAAGCATATCTACGTCGAGAAGCCAATGTCCCTCAAGGTCTCCGAGGGTCGTGCTATCGTCGATGAGGCGCACAAGGCGAAAGTCGTCGTCCAGACCGGGTCGATGCAGAGAAGTATGCGCGCAAACGCCATCGGGTGCAAGTTCATACGCGAGGGAGGCTTGGGGAAAATCTCCGAAGTTATCGCGGCGAACTACGAAAGTCCGTGGGAGGCGGCACTGCCCGAGGCACCTGTGCCCGACGGTCTCGATTGGAAAATGTGGCTCGGAGACGCCCCCTTTATGCCGTACCACCCCGACCTTTTCGCCCCGCGCGCCAACCCCGGCTGGCTCTCCTTCCGACCTTTCTCCGGGGGAGAAGTCACGGGCTGGGGAACCCATGGTCTCGACCAGATTCAATGCGCTCTTGGCATGGAAAATTCCGGTCCGGTTGAGATTATCGTCACGGGAGAGAAGCTCGTCCCGCCAACCTACACGGCTCCTGAGTCCCGCGACCGAGGGAATAAACTTTGCTCTCAACCAAGGCTTGCGTTCCGCTACGAGAATGGTATCGTCGTACATCTTGGGACGCCCGAGGGTCGCGAGTCGAATCGCGGCGGTGCGATTTTCGTCGGCGAGAAGGGTAAGATGGAAATTTTCCGAGGAAGAATCACCTCGAACCCAGCCGAGTTGGCGCAAACGCTTCTGAAAGAGTCTCCCATTCGCGACCAAAGCCACACAAGCAACTGGCTCGACTGCATTCTCTCTGGCGAAACGCCCGAGTCGGAGTGCGAAGTGGGTCATAGAACGGCGTCGCTCTGCCATATTCTCAATATCGCGCGCTACGTCGGCAGGTCACTCAAATGGAATCCAACCGAGGAACGATTTATAGGAGACGATGATGCAAATGCGCTTTTATAACGAAAAACCATATTTTGCAGGACGAAAGAGAGTTGCGCGTATCCTCATACTCGCTGCGTGCTTCGTCTTTTTAATGATTTTGTATGATTCTCCGCTCGCAAACGGGGTGCAAGGTGCCAAAACAAAAACGATGCCGAGAGAAGGCGTGTGCGCTCATCGTGGGGCGAATTCTCTCTACCCCGAGAACACCCTCCCGGCGTTCGAAGAGGCAATACGCCGAGGCGCGGAGATGATTGAGCTGGATGTCAAATACTCGAAAGACAAAGCGATGATTATCCTCCACGACGGGACAATCGACCGCACCTCCAACGGACAGGGTCGCCCCGTGGATTGGACGTTCGACGAGCTGCGCCAATTCGACTTCGGCAGTTGGAAGGGTGTGCAATTTGCCGGGACGAAAATCCCCACGCTCGCGGAGGTTCTCGACATTGTGCCTCCGAATGTGTGGGTCAATATCCACATGGTTGGCAACGTCGAGTTGGGTTTGGAAATTGCCGACCTTGTCGTGAAAAAAGGGATGGAGCACCAAGCGTTTTTGGCAACGTCCCCCAACGTGATGCAGGCAGTTCGCGAACGCTATCCAACGTTCCAATTTTGCAACATGGATCGCCAAGGAGGAAACGTGTCGGCTTACGTCGCCAAGACAATCGAGTGGCGTTGCGACTTTATCCAACTCACGCGGCTCGCTTCTCCCGAGGAGATGGAACAATTGCGCTCGGCAGGCGTTCGAATCAACTATTTCGGGACGAACAACAAACAAACGTACGACCACCTCAAGTCGTCTGGCGTCGATTTTCCTCTTGTGGACGATCTTCCCGCCGTTGGGCGCTGAGTGATTCTCGCACGCGAGACCGCCAGAATTCAAGAAGACGGGCAGCCGCTCTCCTACAAATTCCATCATAGAGCAACGGGAAAACAATTGCAAGACACGCAAACGCTCTTCGATGCCGGGGTGCAGAATGGTGACGTCATTCGAATTCAGCCTGAAATCACGGCAGGAGGCGTCCATGAGTGACGACGTTGGGAAGAAGAACGAAGTCGAAAGAATCTCGATCGAGGATATCCCCAACGAAAACGACCGATTCCACCGCTTCACGCTCATCGGGTGGTGGAATCAGGCTCGATTGCGCGAGGCGAAGGTGTTGGTCGTCGGTGCGGGAGCGCTTGGCAACGAAATTATCAAGAATCTTGCTCTCCTCGGCGTGGGGAATCTTTTCATCGTCGACATGGACAACATCGAGAATTCGAATCTTTCGCGTTCGGTACTGTATCGGGCACAAGACAACGGCAAGCCGAAGGCTCAGGTTGCGGCAGAGCGCGCGCGTGAGATTTTCTCCGAGATGAACGTTCATTATTTCGTTGGAAATTCCGTCTACGATCTTGGCACTGGAGTTTATCATTGGGCGGATATCGTCCTCGGTGGGTTGGACAATCGCGAGGCGCGCTTATCGATAAATCGCAATTGTTGGAAGGTGAACAAACCTTGGATTGATGGAGCGATTGAGAAAATCGACGGCGTGGCACGTGTTTTCGTCCCAGACGGGGCGTGTTACGAATGCACCATGTCCGATACGGATTGGGAGCTCCTGAACAAACGACGTTCGTGTAACTTGCTCACGCGTGCGGAAATGCAGGGTGGCAAAACCCCGACAACACCAACGATCAGTTCGATTATCGCGGGTATTCAGTGCCAAGAAGCGGTCAAAATCCTCCATGGGCTGGACACCTTCGCGGGAAAAGGGCTTTATTTCAACGGTCTCTCAGCAGACTCCTACCTCGTTGAGTATCCCAAGAAAGATTCTTGCTACAGCCACGATACGGCGGAGCAAATCATTTCGCTTGAAAAACGATCGGACGAAACAACCCTGCGCGAGATTCTCGACATTGCCCGAGAGGAGCTCGGCAACGACACTCTGCTCGAGCTTGGACGCGAAATTCTCACCAAATTCATCTGCCCTGACTGCGGGGAGGAGGAAGATTGCTTCATGTCCCTCGGCAAAGTTAAAGTCGAAATGGCAATCTGTCCCCACTGTGGCAAGGATCGGGAGTTCGAAACCATTTTCTCGTTCGTGGGCAATGAATCTTGTCTCGACAAAACCTTGACGGATTTGGGGGTGCCAAAGTTTGACATTATTTGGGCGCGCGGAAGTCGTTTCGTCGGTTTCGAATTAGCAGGCGACAAACCTGACTTGTTCTATCCCGAGAATCAGCCTATGAAAGAAGGAAAAGAAACATGAGCAATACCCCTACCATTCCCAACAAGAGAGAAGACGATAAC
>JAUNBK010000197.1 GCA_030527105.1 Planctomycetia bacterium | reverse complement strand
AACTATATGCCGTCGTTGTACCGGCACGGCAAGCATATTCCCATTGTGCCTCCGTTGGAAGTGTGATTTTTAACCTGGACAGTTCCGATAGTTTCGTGCAAAACTTCTCACAATCAAACCAACTCACACTCTCCATTGGAAGTTTAGCGCCCTTAAAATGGCTTTGTTCGTACCCCATCACGCTCTTCCACATGCGCTGCGTCACAGGCGTTTCGAGCATCCAAAAGCCCTGTGTTAGTGTTACCTTGTGGGATTTATAACCATCGCCCCCCATCATAAACTCACCCGCCGGGCACCAGCGCCATGCATAGTCCACGCCGTTGATCGTCTTTACCAAACGCTCTCCTGCATGTGGCTCCGTTGAGATTGGTGGTTCGACTGGCACGATTGTTTTCACTGCGGCACCCAGCGCGACGGCTATGTCGGTGGTCATCGTCTGAAGTGGTGCGATGGGGAGGACTTTCGTCAGCATTTCACGAATCAACGGAATACGCGACGAACCGCCGATAAGGACGACGGTATCGACGTTGTAGCCGTTGGTCGTGACGTCTTCCAGCAGTTGCTGAACCATGGAAATCGAATTGGTAATGCGGTCGCGAATCAGGTTTTCAAATTGCTCGCGCGTGACACGAAATACCAATGGCTGGTTCTGATGGTAGAAACTCACCGCCGCCTGTGGATGACGCGACAGACGCTCTTTGATGTCCCGACAGCCTTGGAGAACTTCCATGTTCATTCGGAATGCGTCGTTGGAAAAGTGCCCGCCGTCGAGGAGTGTTCGTTCCGCAAAATCGTAGAGCATTTGGTCAAAATCGTCGCCGCCAAAGTGGGGGTCGCCGCTTGGTGGAATGGGAATACGCCATTCGCCGTTCGCCTCACGATGCACGTACGCCAAGTCGAGTGTCCCGCCGCCGAGATCGTAAACCAGAACGCCGTTTCCCAGTTGGTTTGCGTGGTCGTGCGTTGCCGCATATCCCAACGCTGCCGCGATCGGTTCGGGTAAAAGTTCGACATCCTGAAAGCCTGCGTTTTCCGCCGCGTTTTTCAGCAATCGCTCCTGAAGCGTCGAAAACGATGCCGGGTGAGTCAACCGCAGCGAGGTAATCGGGTGATGAAAGTAAACCTGCTCCGCCTCCTCTTTGAGTCTGCGTAAAATGGCCGCAACGATATCGACCGACTGGACAATCTCTCCGTCTGGCATTGGAACGGCGTACTGTGGGGAAAATTTACGTTTAATGCTCCGAATCGTCCGCAATTGAAGTTCCGCCCTTTCTTCAGGCGTGTTGCCATCCAACCAGCGATTGAGCGCCGCTTCGCCAACTTCATGATTGCCATTAGCGTCCCAATAAATCACCGTCGGGATTTTTTCATTTCCGTCGACACCGCGAATCACGATCGGGCGATTCGTTCCATCCAACGCGGCCATGGTGCAAAAGGACGTGCCAAAATCAATTCCAAGTTCTGCCATTGTTAAAAACTCCTGAGGTACATTGTTCTATACTCGTTCTCCTTTAAAATTCCCGTTTGGCGCGACGCTTTGCGAGCCGTGGTGCGTAGCTCCAACGGCGGGCGGAACGGGAAATTTCAACGTGAAGTATTATAATTTGTTATTCTATGGTATCGTCCTGCGGTTCATCCTGCGATTCATCCTGTGGTGAAACGTCAAGCTCGACGGTGACTTTTGCCCGCCTCAAAACCCGTTCTTCAAGGCGAAGTCCGGGAACCAGCGTTGCGGTAATAGGGGTTCCATTCGGAATATTTCTGGGCGGAACGGTCTGATGTCGAACAATATGAAATGACGTTTCATCCTCAATCGGCTCCACACCACAACGCAAGAGCATTTCGTCCAAACGTCCGGAAACATACTGCGCGAATTCGGCAGCCTCCTGAGAAAGTGTCGGCAAATGCCGGGCAATATCGTCGCCAAGTCGAACGACGTTCTCCGTCAGCTTGACCAACGGTCGGTTGTCGAGCAGAGAATCTTCTTTTTCCGCTTCCTCGGGGACGCTTTCGATTGGATTCTCGATCGCGACCGGATTGGCATTCGGAACCGTCTCCTCTTCAAGATCAAACGTTTCCTCTAAATCGGGATGTTCGACGTTCAGGAAATCTTCGTTTTCTATCTTTTTTTGCGTATCCATTTCGTATTCCCAACGATCATCCCGAGTAAAACCTTTCGGTTTGCCATCATCACGGGTGACATTTGAGCCATCTTTTTCCGGGACAGAAAGATCGTCGAAAAGGGACTCGAAGAATTGCCGTATTTTTTTCATAATGTCTTGTAAATTCATGTTTTATTCTTTCTTTTAGTTTAGGTTCGCCAGTATCGCGGAGTATTGCGTCATAACAATTTCAGCCAGTCCCCTGCGAAGGGATATCCCCTGTTGCGACTCGATATACCAATAAGCATACCTTTGCTGGCACTCAGTCAGTTTGTAGTCCGATCGGGCGACATTTCCTTCCTGCCCGAAGAGACGGAAGAGTTCCCGTTTTTCTTCCTCGGACGTAATTTCCGGGTGCTCTTCCATCATGCGGAGACCCTCGAAGTCTCGCTTGATCGAATCCAGTTGGTTGACAAAACCTTCAAAAGTCTCAAGAAACGC
>JAUNBK010000196.1 GCA_030527105.1 Planctomycetia bacterium | reverse complement strand
TGAAATTTCCGGTGCCGTCCGCCGTTGGAGCTACGCACCACGGCTCGCAAAGCGTTGCGTAAAACGGGAATTTTATACGAGAACGAGTATAGCAGAGGGCGTATTATTCGTACCAGTCGATTGCAGAGGCCGTGTATACGAACCAGCATCTATGACAAACTTCGTTGGACGACCAGCGAAGGTCCGATGTAGCTAGCGTTTTCCAGTGTGGCTGACGTCGTTCAGGTCTGTGTACTTACCGCCGTAAGATTGAGAGTGGAAAATACGCACCCCCACTGGTAAAAATGGGGACTTTCCGTTATAATATGTATGTCGCGTCGCGATGTGGGGCGCGGGGGAAAGTAATTGCAAGCGATGATACTATTTGGATAGCATAATGAATGTGGACGATTTGCGAAGTGACCCAATTCCGGTGCGCCGGATGTTGCGGCTATGGAAAACACGTTTGGCGGACGAGTTGGTTGCGGCGGACTCGACTGGCACGGAAGTTACGGGAAAATCCGCGCTCGTGCGAGCGTTGATTCTCCGTCGGTTGCTGAAAAAACAAGTCCTCGACGACCGGGAGCGGGAACCAAATGTCGGGCTGCTTCTCCCGCCGAGTGTCCCCGCGATGCTTGCGAACGTGTCGCTCACGCTTGATCGCCGCGTCGCCGTCAATTTGAACTACACGACAAGCCTCGACACACTCGACTACTGCGTCCACAAGGCACACCTTCGGCATATCATCACAAGTCGCAAAGTCATGGATCGTCTCGACTTCGTGCCCGACTGCAAGTTGGTCTATTTAGAAGACTTCGTGCCAAAAATTACGCTCTGGACGAAACTCGTTTCCCTCTACCAAGCGCGGTGTTGGTCGCTTGAGAAACTCTATCGCGAGTTAGAGTTGGACACGATCGACCCCGACGACACGATGGCGATACTCTTCACATCCGGCTCGACTGGAACACCCAAGGGAGTGATGCTTTCGCACCGTAACCTGAGCAGCAACACCGACAGCGCGGCGGACTTTTTCCACCTCACGTCCGACGACCGCCTCCTTTGCGCCCTGCCGTTCTTCCACTCGCTCGGCTTCATGGCGACGCTTTGGGCGGATCTCGCGATTGGGATGCGTCCGTTTTATCATTATTCTCCGCTCGATTGCAAGGCGATTTCGAAACTGTGTCGAAAATACCACCCGACCATTTTTATGGGGACGCCCTCATTTTTACGCCTCTATCTGCGTCGCCTTGAGAGGGAAGATTTCGCTTCCGTGAATCAGATTATGCTCGGCGCGGAACGCTGTGCGGTCGAGCTGATGGACGAAAGCGAGCGAAGTTTCGGCGTCCGTCCGGTGCAAGGGTATGGCATCACGGAGACCTCTCCGATCATCGCGGCAAACCTTTCTCTCTTGCGTCTGCGCCCTGGCGACGCCCCCCCAAAAGACGAGTCGCTCGGGCGTCCTCTCCCGCGAGTCGCCGTCAAGGTGCTCGACTTGAACACGAACGAACCCTGCCCGCCGGGCGAGGTCGGAATGCTCTGGGTCTCTGGGCAGAGCGTCATGAAGGGGTATTATGAGGAGCCGGAGAGGACGGCGGAGGTCGTTCAGGACGGGTGGTACTGCACGGGCGACCTCGTGTCGCTGGACGAGGAGGGGTACATTCTTCTCGCGGGGCGTTTGAGTCGATTCGCAAAAATCGCGGGCGAAATGGTGCCGCACGAGGGGTTGGAAGAGATTTTGAACAAGATTCTCGCCAACCCGATCGACGAGCCGCCGAAGCTCTGCGTGACGTCGGTGCCGGACGCGCGAAAGGGGGAGAAGATCGTCGTTTTATACACCGAGTTGTCGCGGACGCCAGCCGAAATCAGCGCGATACTTTTGGAGCAAAAGATTCCGCCACTTTGGATTCCCTCTCAGGACGCGTATCGACAAATCGCGACCATCCCCCTTTTGGGCACGGGAAAACTCGACTTGTACGCCATTCAGCAACTCGCCAGGGAGAAGTTCGCGAACGAGTAGAGCGTCGCCTCTTCCAGAGGAGCGGTCTTTCCATGAAGAGAGAGCACTCTTGCTCTCCAAAAATTTCCCACTTTCAGAGGGGTGGCAGCCGAAGGGTGATGGGGTGTTTGAACTGCGGGAACGGTTTCCCCACTTCAGAACTACCCCCCGCCCTTCGGGCGTGCCCCTTCAGAGAAGCAGGGCTAGCGCATGAACAAATAGGCAGACTGGGCTGATTTATCCAGGACGAAAAAACCGTCCGCAGCCATTTTCAAACGTGGGAATCAGGTGGCGTTTTCGTGTACAAAATCGAAACATGTGCTAGCGAGAGAGGAAAACACCGTACATTTTTCTCAAATATTGCAGAATTTCGCCCACATTCAGGCACAGATTTTCGTCCAGCCAAGTCGACAATCTCTCTTTTTGTACCGAAGTCAGACGCGCCACGCGACCACGATACAGCCTTTGTTTTAAGGCATCAACGCCACCTGATTCCCACGTTTGAAAATGGCTGCGGACGGTTTTTTCGTCCATCATCAGAATCTCCGCCACGTCGCCGACAGACCAGCCACACCGAGCAGAAAAACGGCTTTGATTCTGTCCGCCAGCCTTTTTTCCTTCGCTTTTT
>JAUNBK010000086.1 GCA_030527105.1 Planctomycetia bacterium | reverse complement strand
TGAGTATAAAAAAGGATGAGTATAAAAGCACAACGATCGTGTCCTCAATTCCGGCATAATTAGAATTTTGAGAATATTCCATATAACCCTCAAGGTCGTTGTATTTTAATCCGATACCATAGAATGCCCTCAGAGAGAAAAGAGGGAATATATCGTACATTTTTTGAGTCATCACTCAATTTTTGAAGGAGACGGCGGCGATGTTCCGACTTCCAAAACAACATAACGCGACGCAGCAAATAACCATATGGGTCGCAGCTTTTTTGTCAATTTTATTGTTTTCGCTTTGTTCCTGCCGCGGACCGCATTGTCGAAATGTAGTTGGCGGAACTTGGAGCGGGTATCCAAAAGAAAACCACTACACTCATATACGAATCTGTCGCGTGCCAGGGACGGAAAGCGTGAATGGGTGCGACGTTATTGTCGAGCGAGAGGCGAAGCAAAAGAGTGGGGGCACACAGCTTGCTCCGAAAGATTCGGTATTGCCTGAGGCTCAGAGTTCAGGCAAAAAGGAGACGAAAGTAGTGCAGCCTCGGGCGCAAACTCCGACGAGGAGACCGTCTCGCGCGCCGTCGGTGCCGGAGAAATCGGCGTCTTCTCCCACTCCCGCGCTTGTGCCATCTGTGTTGTCGGCTCCGCCAGAACCCCCTGCGTCGACACAAAGAGAGATGCCGGAGCTTTTAGCTCCCACCGAGGATGTGGAGACGGGCAGCATTGAGTCGCTCATGGACGAGAAAGCTATTTCACCCTCTGGAGTGCGCGTGCTTGAGGTTCCGTCTGCGTCGCCAGAAGGTCTGCCTAGTCGTGAGCCAGACGCGCTTCCGGGCGGGGGCGAAGTGCTTCCTTCCGCTCCGACGCAGGGGTTGCCTGATACGCTGCCGGAAAACTTGGAACCGATGGATTCCCTGGAGTCGCTTGACACGTTGGATTCATTGGACACTCTCGATCTTCCGCCGCTCCAGGAGTTGCCGAGTGGAGATGAGGGGCAGGCGATCGAGAGTTTTCCTCCTGTTGGTCAGCAGACGTCTCCTGCTTCCGACAGTGCTCAGAGTGCGAGACCGGTCCAACGCTCGAAGAAGGCGGAGGCACCGCAGCCCGAGGGGACGCAGCCCAACCCGGTTGTTTTGGAAATTTCGGCAGACGATATACGCCGTGCGAGTGGGAAAACCGTGCAGCGTGTGCGTGACTACCACATTCAGCAGACGTCCTACGAATCGACCGCGGGGACAGCGGGAAATGTCGAGCTTACGAGTGCGGAACTCCCACCGAGACCTCAATACGCCCAACCTGCCGACGAGTACATCATCGACACCCGCACCGCACCGGGGCAGATTCCGATCAACGACCAGCAATATAAGGTTGGCGGCGAGTATCGCACGGACAATTGGGAGTCGGAACTCACGGATTCGACGGGGACGTTCATTTATTACAACAACATGCAAGGGCGTTCGGCAGTCGAAAGTCCTCAGCCCGTCTATATTTATTCGCCTCGATTTCGAGCAGTGCGTCAGGTCGTCGATTTGGACGTGAGCGAGCAGGTCGTCAACGTGAATGCGGTGGAACAGCCGATTGAGACGCTTGTGCAAGGTCGTGCGACTGGGGCGGACTTGACGAAACAGCACCTCCAAGCGACGCTCCAGACCGGGCGTGTCGCACTCACGGAGACGATGTCCGAGCAATCGACGGGCGAGGTCGATTCGGATCAGGTCGCGCAGATGGCGCGTCAGGGACTTGTCGTTGCGGAAGAGAACAAGAGCGTGACGGGTCCCAGTTCCATTGATGGCAACAATCGTGCGTGGGTTGCTGACGGTATGCTTCGAGCGAATACGTGGACGCAAAACGAAGAACTTCAGGTTTTTATCGACCAAAATGCCGCGATGATGGCGGTTTCGAACGAGTCGGCGCCTGCTGTCTACTCCGTGCAAGAAGGTGATAAAAACCCAGAGGTTCGGATCTACAAGATCGCCTCCGTTGCGTCCGCGAAGCCGGGCGAGACGGTTGATTTTGTCATTTATTTCGAGAATGCGGGTCCCACCTCTATTGGCAATATTGTGCTCGTGGACAGTTTGACGGCACGGCTTGAGATTATTGAGGACTCCGCAGAAAGCAGCGTGGACGCGCTCTTCTCCTACGAGTCGAACCGAGTTGGGTCGCAAATATTGCGTTGGGAAATCACACAGCCACTCTCGCCAGGCGAGCAGGGCGCGGTGAAATTCCGTTGCCTCGTTCGATGACGAGCGCTTTTTGAGCGTTGTATAACACTTTGTGTTGAAATTTCCGGTTTTGTCCGCCGTCGGAGCTACGCTCCATGGCTCGCAAAGCTACGCGCAAAACGGGAATTTTAAAGGAGAACGAGTATAGAAGAAGATGAGAACAGGAGTTTCCATCAGGTCTGCTCAAGGTCTGGCGGAAACTCTTTTTGTTTTTCGCGCTCGAGATTGCGTGTCCAACGATGAATCAAAATTAAAGGAATTATTCCCAAAAAACCAAAGGAGCAGTCAATCAACTGCCAGCCCAGTGGGATTTGGCGCACACTCCCGCAGATGAAGGCGAGTGGGAAAACCAGAATGCAGCAAATCATTCCGAATTCGATAACCCAAATGTTCCGCACGGGATCGCGAAATGGTCCCCAAAAAGCGATCGCAATGACGATGTGCGCAAACGCAAGCCAATCGGTGCCGTACGACATGAAGGGGTAGTGTTTGGCATTGAACTCCAACCCTTCGTGAACCCGCTCCACCCAACGACCAAGACCAGGGATGAGCGTGCCGAGAGTGGTTCCCTCGCCAAACCACGTCGTGAGAAGCTCCAATTCCCACCGGAGTGGAAAAGCCGTCAGACCACTCAACGCCAGAGCGACGATGAAAAAAAGGAGCGTCAAACGAATTTTGAGCAGCGTTTTTTGAGAAGAACTTGCGTTGCTCCCAGAGGTTTTGTGTTGTTCCATTGTTTTCTCCTTGTCGTGTCCCTTCATTATCCCGCGCGCTCGGTGGAGCGAATCTCTTCACGGAGCTGCTCGAACGTCATTTTGAGACGCTGTTCGTGACGATAGTATTGCCAAGCATAATCGAAAAGGGCAAGGACAAAAAGCGCCAGCGAGATTTTTAATCCAAACCCAAGAAGGATGCTGTGGAGGATTTTCGAACATGCGTGCAGGTCGGCATGGTACATCGATAAAATAAGCGGAATTTGCGCGGCACAAATCCAAAAAACGAATGAGACGATAAGTCCAATTTTCAATATTCCCAAAAGAAGTACAACGGTGGAATCCCACGAAAAAAGGCGCGCGACACCCTCGAAAATGCTGATGTTTTTCAAGGAGGGCTTGAGTTTCGACGTCGCAATAAGGAAGCGCGTTTGGATCATGGAAATCAAAATGAGCGCAATCGGGAGAAGGAGAAGGTAGACCAAAAAACCTCCAAACGCCGCCGCGCACAATATGCGCCACTCGCGAACAAATTCATCCATGGAGATGGACAACCACGGGGTGGCGGAGTAGGATTTTTGCAGCAGCTCAAACGGAAATTGAACCAGTGCGTCGCCAAAAATCGCGAACAACCCCGCGCCCGCCAAGAGCAGCGTTGCGCTTGCGAGGTCGCGACTCTGCGGTGCCATACCCTTGCGGCGCATCTCTTGACGATGCCGTTGCGTTGGTTCAAATTGTTTTTCTTCAGCAGACAAAATCGAAACTCTCTCGGCAATCCCTCACGAGGAAATTCTCTCCCCGCGCGATTCTAAAAACGTATCACATGTTCGTCAAAATGGAGTCGGGTATGCTCAAAATAATCTCTTGCACGAATTCGACAAGCGTCCCCAGCATCCACGGGAGTAGGAGGCACAAGACGAGCATGACGACAAGAGCCTTTGGCGCGAAAGCGAGCGTTTGCTCCTGAATTTGCGTGACGGCTTGCACGATTCCCATCAATATTCCCACCGCCATTGCGGCAAGCAATACGGGGAAAGCGAGCGTGATCGTGAGAGCAATCGCTCCGCGCCCCACTTCAATAAGCGTTCCTGTGTCCATAGACTCATCTCACTTTCCTTCGTATGTCCATTGTATCCCCATCGTATTTCTATGTTCCGCATAAGGAAATCCCATCTGTGGAATCTTCTCTCTCACGGGTGAGTATACACGATATGTTCTTTTTATGGAAGAGGAGTTTTTCTTCCGACGCGCTGCGAGACACCGGAAAATTCCCTTTTTCGAACCTTATAATACTTCTCGTTGAAATTCTGGTGCCGTCCGCCGCTGGTGCTGTGCATCACGGCTCGCAAAGCGTCGCGTAAAACGGGAATTTTGAAGGAGAACGAGTATAAAAGGCGCAGACGTTCTCCAATCGAAACATTTTAACATCGTTTTTGGGGGAATCTTTAACTATTACATTTCTTTTACGGAAAAAAACGTTCCTATCGTGGAATTATTTCGATAATACACAAAAATTCAGGAGAATTGATGCGTTTAGCATCGGGTTTCGAGGCACCTCGCCTCACGTTTATTGACGAAAGCAAAGGAGTGTTTTGATGATGAAAAGGAAGTTGCCGTTATTTCTTCTTTTCTGCGTTTATGCGTTGTGCGTTGGAGACGCATGGGGACAGGGAGGAATTTTCCGTGGAATGGGTGCCGTGAATGAAAGTATGGGCGGCGCGTCGACTGCGTGCCCGATTGATGCGGCTGGGTCGTTGTATTGGAACCCTGCGACCATGATGGGGTTGTATCGCTCTGAGGTGAGTCTCGGGTTGGGGCTTTGTCTCCCGGACACAACTATCTCTTCCACGCTGCCCAACGGAGTTGGTGGGGGAGAAACGTCCTCTGAAACGGGCGCGATTCCGATCCCGTCCGTTGCGCTCGTGAAGCGAGATCCGTGTTCTCGAGTCGCTTTTGGTATATCCTTTGGTGCAGTGGGTGGTGCGAGAACCAACTATCCCGCTTCGTCGATAGGTTCAAATGGGCTACCGGATAATCCGATCCTCTCCACACAAAATCTTGGTGGGATGCAGTGTGGATACGGGAACTTGAATTCCTGCATCGAGTTGCTCCAAGTGGCGCCGAGCGTCGCGTTCAGCATCACGGACAGACTCTCCGTTGCGTTTGGTCCGACGATTTCGATGGGGGATTTGTCTTGCGACCCGCTCTTTATCGTGGAGGGCGCTTCGGATCCGTCGAATACGATCTATGGTGCTGGAAGTCGTTGGATGTGGGGCGCTGGCTTCCAAGCGGGCGTTTATTTTGACACCCAGACGGGCTGGCGCTTCGGGGCGTCGTACAAAAGCCAAAACTGGATGGAAGATTTCCGTATGCGTTGCGTCGATGCCGATGGAGTTGCCCATGTGAAAAAAGTCGATTTGGACTTCCCGGCAATCATTTCCGTTGGTGTTTCGTACGCTGGCTTCGAACGTTGGCTTTTCTCTGCCGACTTCCGATATATGTTTTATGAGCAGGCGGGATACGATGATCTCGAGTGGCGGAATATCTTCTGCATGGCGCTCGGCGTCCAATTCATCGCAACTGAGCGACTCACCCTCCGCGCGGGATATACCTTTAGCGAAAACCCGATCGCGTCGGTTGGTTCCAGAGCGAACATTGCGTCGCCGCTTATGCCAAAACATGCGATATTTTTCGGCGGATCGTTCCAAATGTTCGAGAATCTGAGCTTGCATTTGACCTACGGGCACGTGTTTGAGAATTCCATCACGGGACCCTACTTTGGTAAGGAACTGGCTAACTACGGAGGTTCCATCACGAACACAGCCTCCGCACACCTTTTGACCTCAGGAATCTCGGTTTACTTCTAATTCGAGAAGAGACGTGAGTTTGAGAGTTGGTGCCTCCTTTTTTCGAGAACCTCCAAAATGGAGGGGAAAAATTCCTCCCCTCCCCATTGACGAAATCCCAAATTTTGGTAGAATGCTCTCGTTCGTTGGGTTTGGTTTTGAGAGATAAGCCGAGCTTGATTCGGACAGATGGTGAGCATAGTTCAGTTGGTAGAGCACTAGATTGTGGTTCTAGTTGTCAAGGGTTCGAGTCCCTTTGCTCACCCTTTTTTTCAGTCGTTCCGCAAGGGGTTTCCCTTGCATGAGTGAGGGCGTTTGAGCGGAGTCATTAACCGTCGAAAAGTGTTGTTTTACAATGCTTTACGTCCTTGGAAGCTGACCGAAGACCGAGTGTGAAATCTATACGGTGGCACACGCTCGGTTTTTTTATGCGCTGTGGTGTGTAAAGGGTGGCACACCCTTTACACACTCGTTTTTTTGCCCTTAGGGGGTATTGACAGGCTACGATTAATCTGGTAGAGTAACCTCATCATTAAGACCGGCAACCCGAAATTTTGAGTAATGACCAAAATTTTGCCACCATCTTTGCGGCACTGCCGCCGATGGACGCCGGAGTTAAAATCGGATAAAAATTTGATAGATACACTGGTACGTTTGTACCTTTTGTGGCTGTTGTATGGTTTGTTCGATCCATGCAGCAGCTTTTTTTATGTTTTTTTCAGTCGTGCCCGTCCCCAGCTATTTACATAGGGGGATTTTGTGTATTGTAAAAATGCAGGGACTGCGCAAGGTTTGCAGGAGGTTTCCGCACGCCCTAAAATCGGAGGCAGACCATTATCGACAACGAAAAAACCCTTGCAGACATTATCAACGAAAATCCGGGCATCCTTGGCCTGAAAGGATGTGTCGTCGCAAGGCTCTTGAGGACAAAGCCCAAAGAGCGAAAAGATGGACTCAGCAACCGGATGACGTTGCAGGAGTTCCACGATGCTTGGTATCTGCCGAACGTGGCGATTGTGCGACAAAATACGAACGATACAAGGTATCAAAGAGAGACTGCCCTGCGATACTTGGCGGAAGCTGGTCCCACGCGACGACGTTCACGGAGCTTGTGATCATCAACGGAAAAAAGTACTTGCGATGGGACAACTCGCACGATTTGATCTATCACGACAGCATGTTCGGCCCGGCATTCGGCGCTCTCATGTCTGTCGACACGGCGAAGAGATTTCTCGGCGGACGATGGACAGACCTCGCGGTCGTCACGTACGTTGAGAGTCCGTACGATGAGCAGGCTGCGACAAATTTGAATCCAGTAAAGGCGGCATGATGCAAGATTGGGCGATTTTTGGCGGTGGATTTCTCGCTTCTATCCTGATCGCGGAGAGCGGGCAGTTTTTCGATGTTCCGGCTTGGGTGACGACCATCGGACCGTGGGGCGTGATGTACCTTGTTGTCGAACGCCTCACCACGTCCCACGCGCGAGCTATCGCCGATCTTGCGAAAAGCGTGAACAACTTCGCGGTAATTCTCGCGAAGGTCGAGGGAATTAAATTTGAGAAAAACGAACAGGAAAAGGATTGAAACGGTCCCCCCTTCGGAGGGTGGTCGTCCTCGGCCACCCATGAGGGCGTAAGCCCTGACAAACACAAGAAAGGCTCACGCCTTTCAAGGCGGCCGAGGACGACCGCCCTCCGAAGAGGAACACCTTCCGAAAAAAACCTTCGAAAGAAGGGATACCGCGCGCAGGGATGCGCTTTTTCGAAAGGAAAACGAGAATGAGAAGAAGAAAAGGTGTAGGAAGCAGAGAGTGGTCTTTTGAAGACCCCTCGCTTGAGTTTCAAGAATATGTGCTCGAATACCAAAAAAGGTTGGAAGAGAGATATAAAAAACCGCCAAAAGATGCTGTCTGGGTGAGAGTCGGAAACGGGCGCCCCGGCTTCCTGCTACGACCCGATGAGGCGAAAAGACTCGAGGAGGTCGTCGAGGCGAGGGAAAAAGAAAATTCGTTAAAAAGTTTTTGAAGGTGGTCCCCTTCGGAGGGTGGTCGTCCTCGGCCACCCATGAGGGCGTAAGCCCTGACAAACACAAGAAAGGCTCACGCCTTTCAAGGCGGCCGAGGACGACCGCCCTCCGAATTTTTAAGGCGGCCGAGGACGACCGCCCTCCGAAGATCGGTCGATAAGATGCACGAACGCGGCGCGTTTGGTTGTGTACACGAATTGAATTTTTTCAAAAAAAGGGAAAATGAGGATGCAAAGTTTTTTTGCGGCGGTAAGGCGGTGGATTTCAAGAGCCGAAGCGGTCGTTTATGGGAGCGCGCTTTGGCATGTGAAAGCTGTCGAACTTCTCGCGCAAGATGGAAAAACGGATGGGGAGTGGACGTTTCGGGCGGAATTCGTTGAGGAAGTGGTCGGAAAAGTGGTTGAGGTGCATGAATGAGTGAGGAATTTCGCGTGAGTCCGTACGGTGGAAGGACGTTTCGGCTTTTCGTGTGCGATTGCAACGAAACGCCGATCTTGTCCGAAGCCATTTCGAAAATTACGTACACCGTCTATCGTGTTATTCTCGGAACGAGAAGCACCGTAGAGGGGCATGAAAATGTAGAGGTCGCGCTTGCGGGGCACTTTTTCGACGAAGCGCAGACGAGTACTCACACCGGCGAGCCGTTCAACTTCGAGCATCGAATCTCCGCCAAAACAAAACCTCCGTTTCCAGAATGCAATGAAAAATATATCGTCATTTACATTTTTTTTGATGCGGGAGGGGAACCGCACCCGTGTGAAATCGTTTGCTGGAGCGAGTAACTATAATACTTCGCGTTGAAATTTCCCTTGCCGTCCGCCGTCGGAGCTACGCACCACGGCTCGCGTAAAACGGGAATTTTAAAGGAGAATGAGTAATGACAAAGTTGGATGAAATTGTCGAGCGCGCGTTTCGAACGCATTTGCGTTTGGATGGGCGAAAGGCTCTCTATCGGAGGGGGGGAGAGTCCGCAGAAATGGACGTTTTGGCGGATACGATCACCGAGGAGGTTCTCACGCAAGATGGGATAAACGTCGCGCGACAGTGGAAGCGCATCGTTTTTTTGAGCAGCGAGTTTCCGTTTGGGAAACCGCGCGAGGGCGATTCGGTCGTGCTCCAAAATGCCGTTTATCGCCCCGTCCAGAATGGGAGCCGGCGCTACTACGATTTTGAGGATGCAAGCGAGATGACTATGGTCGTAGAACTTGAAAAAACAGGAGAAAAAGTGGAATGAAAAACGTTCTCATTGAGGCGGCGGAGGCGCTCTTGTCGCACTTGCAGACAAAAACGGCGGAATGGGGCTTTCCGCAGACTGTCGTTTTTCGAACATGGAAACCGATGGTGGAAGTAGAGAACCTTTCGGAAACGCAGACAACCGGGACGCAAATTTTTGTTTATCCGCAAGATTGCGATTTTGCGCGAGAACTCGTTCAGGGCGTTGAGAAAACGATCTCGCTTTCCGTCGCCATGGTGGCATGGGTTGCGTCTTCCGACAACGCCACGATCGATCCGCTTGTCGAAGAGTTTGAGACACTTCAAAACCATCTCGCTGAGGTCGAGCAGATATTCAGAAATGGGCAGGGGTATGTGTTCAAGAGCGTGCAGACGGTCGACTGTGTTGAGCAAAATTGGCTAAAAAATATGAATGTGGTGTTGTTTCGGATCGATGTGGAGTTAGAGACACACGTGGAGTAGGGCATGAGAGATTTTTCTATACACGATTTTGTACGGACGAATATCTATACTGCCGCGAACGTCGATTATAGCCGCGTCGCGCAGCAGATGACGATCAATATTAAAAAGAGTATAAGGTGGTTTGGAAGAGATTTCAAGCGCGCGGTGAAGCGGCAGATTTCGAAAAACTCGTCAGGAAAGGCTGTGCAAAAAGTACGAGCGCTTTTGCGCACTCCGAAAGGAATGATCATCAGCCAGACGCCGACGGAGTTCATGCAAGGGAAGAGAAGTGTCGCCTCGGGGCGCGGGCGTGGCGGAAGGAAGAGAGTCGAGCCGCGTGACGAGCTTGAATATCGCTGGAATAAAGTGAACAGTCCCGGAGGTAAGCCGCGATCCCACCCTGCAAACCAACCGGGGTGGCAAAATCACTGGCTCTACAATGCCGTTCTCGATGCGATTGATGGAACCACGGTCACGGTTTTCGTCAATCCGGCACCACCGGGGAAGAGAACGGCGAAGAGTGGCGCTCTCGGGAGGCTTTATCCTCGTACGCTCGAATTTGGAGGGACATATTCATGGAGTCGAAAGATTCCGCAAGGGTATTTTATAGAGACGGTGAGTACCGGCGTCATCACACAACGCGGCAACGCAAGGACTCTCGATAGAAAAAAAGGATCGGGACGGAAGGTATTTCGTCCCGAACTCAATGGCGGAAAAGGGCGCTGGGTATGGGCGGACGATATGCAAAACAAGTCCGGTACAACCCGGCGAGAACATTATCGAAAATGGGCGCAGCCGCGCGTCGTACTTCGATACGATTGGCGGACAATTGGGAAAACCGGCGCACGAATGGAGCCGCGCCCGTTTATGCAACCAGCAATTGAAAAGTTTTTACCGAAATACCTCAACAGTATTTCAGATTCAGTACTCAAAGCCTCTTAAGGCAGGAAGGAAAGGAAACGTTATGGTAAACTCATATTCGTATCGACTCGGAATTAATGGGGCGGTCAAAGTCGGCAGCGCCGGATCGACCGCAACGACGCGATTGATTCACATTTCCGGTCCAACGTTGAACATCACGTCCGACATGGAGGAAATGGATATCGTAGCGACGGGGTTGATCAAGGCGTATGTGGAAGGAAAACGGGATATCTCCATCTCGTTTACCATCAAGGATGTCCGCGTCGACGATGCATCGCCAAGCGATATCGCGCTTTTGCGTTCAGCATACAAAACGCGCACGCCGATTTCCGTTCTGGCGGAAGACAGTTCCATCGGCAATATCGAAGGTGATTTTCTCATTTCGAAGATGGAAGAGACGCGCGAAAACGGAAAAGTTGTTTCATGGAACACGGAGATGAAGCCTACTTACGTCGGGCGGATGGTGACGTTCAATGAACCAACAACGGAATAAAGGTGAATGATGGCGATTTTTAAAGACTTGGAAGAGCGCGAATGGGTGCTCAGTGTGACGGTGCGAACTCTCAAGGAAGTGAGAAAACGCGTAAGAGACGCGACGGGAAAACCGGTCGACCTTATGGATGTGCTTTTCGGAAATCTGGCGTTTTCGATCCTTTCCGATACGGTGCTTTTTTCGGAGATTTTATGGGTGATGTGCGAAGGGCAGGCAAAAGCGCAGGGGGTTTCGCACGACGCGTTCGATGCACTCCTTTACGATGAGACGCTGGAAGCTGCTCGGGGAGCTTTCGAGGAGGCTCTCCTCGATTTTTTCCCGCCAAAAGAGAAACTCCCATTTCAGAACATCCTCCTGAGGGTGAAGGAAATCAAGACAACGAGCTTGGAGGCTCAAAGTCGGGAGATGGCTGTACAGGCGGATGTGATCCGCAAAGGGAAGTCGGAGCAGGAAATCCGGCAGACGATGGAAAAACTCGAGGCGGCGCAGCGTGGGATTTGATTTACCATTGCGCCGCAATATTGAGACAACTTCCGGACGATTTCACGCTCCGGGAGTTGGTTCTCATGGCACAAAAGAGGACGCAGTACGACTGGCAGCGAACTTCTGCCGTCCTGGCGACGCTCCTTAATTGCCATGGTGCCGCTCGTGTGGAAATCGTTCCGCTTGATGCTTTCGTTCCGCAGTTTTCGCAAGAAGAGGAAACTCCGCACGAGGAGGAGATCATCACGGACCCGCACGAAAAGCGGCTCATCGCGAAAAAGTTGTGGAGTTAGGCTTGTTGCGTTTGGGTGGACGAAAACGCCCACCCGTATAGTTCGGGGAGCCAGTTTTAGAGAGGCTTATTGGGGAAAAGCCGCCAATTACCAATGCACATAATGACAAAAGCAAGACCCCAAAGGGAGAAAAAGAATGTGCGTGATGGAAGAGTCTTTTCCGTTCCGTCTATAACACCGAATGCGGCGTCTAAAAAGGCGTAAGTGAAGTAGGCGAGGATAGCTGGAAAAAGAGCGAATACCAACGTAAGCACGCAGAGAAATACGGTTATCGCCATGTTTTTCACGCCGTGAATGCAAGTGCCCACCACGAGGAAAAAAACTGCAAGCAAAGAACAAACGATCGGAAATGTATAATTGACTTCGGCAAACAACATTTAGGGGGTCTCCTATGGTAAAATTACAAGCAGGTTCAATCTATAGCAGTGTCGAGGTACAGGACAACACCGGAAAAGGGTTTCGCTCCGCACAAAGCAATATGAAATCCTTTCAGCAGTCCGCGCAGGAACTTCAGGAAAGGATATTTCCTCTTCAAAACGCCCTCAAAGGAGGGATGTTTGTCGGCGCAGGAATGATGGGCGTCGGACTTCTTACGGAAAATTTTACAACATTAAACCAATCCGTGCAAGCCCTCTCAGGAAATTTTTCCAGTTTAGGGGGCGTTTTAAACAAATTTCGGACAAATTGTAGCGAAAGCAAAAAGAGTATCGACGAGGTAAAGGAATCAACAGCCCAAGCGGGGGTGTCGATCTTGCAAATGGGGGAAAACGTCATGGTTTCGTGTGGTTCCCTCTACTCGCTTGTAGAGGGTGCCACACGAGGGTATCTTACAATAAAAACGCTCTACTCCGATATTCGCGGCGGAATCAGTTTTTTTCAAAATCAAATCGCCATGTATCGGGACTACGCGACGGTTTGTTCAACAGCAGAAGCGGCAACGGAACTTCTCACGGCGGCAGGGTTTCGGAATATCTCCGTAACGCAGGCACAAGCCGCGCAGACGCTTTTGATGACGAACGTCGATGCCGGAAGGGTTGTTATAAAAAAAATCAAGACGGCGTGTTCTTGGGCGAGTATTAAAGCATTGGTTGCGGAAACTGCCGCAAAAATCTCACTCCGCCGCGCGACGCAGCAGGCAACGGCATGGACTACGGCGTTGAGTATCGCGACAATGAAACAGTCCGCTATTTCTGCGGTGACAGCTGTAAAAAATTTCGCTGTGACGGTAAGTCTTGGAGCGCTTGGAGTCGCCGCAAAGATCGCCGCCGTCGGGGTCGCGATTCTTTCAGCGGCTTTTTGGGTTTGTCCTCTTGTGTGGATCGCTGCGGCTGTCGTTGCTGCTGGCGCTGCGCTTATGTGGCTCTGTGGGTGCTTCGGCTCTTCAACGAAAGCAACGGAGGAAAACTCGAAAGTGACGACTCAGAACACAGAGGCATTGCGAGAAAACTCCGAAGCGATGCAAAAAAAGAACGAAGTTGCGGACGAGTGCGACAAGACAGACGAATTGCGCCTCAAGCGGCTTGAACAACTCGCCGCAAAAGAACACAAGTCCGCCGAAGAACTGCGCGAAATGAAAAATCACACGGACGCTCTCAACAAAAGTTGTTCCGAGTTGGCACTGACTTTTGACGAAACGACGGGATCGGTCGACGGATTGAGCGCATCGACACACGAAGTTTTGAAGGATAAAAATCTCCAAGACAGGATTCAAAGATTGCGCGAAGAGCTTAAGGCTCTCAAGAAAGAGGCTGCGCATTCGGATACCTCTTCGGAGCGCAAAGAAGAAATCGCGACGCGACAAGAAAAAATCGAGAGACAACTGGCTGTGTACGAAATGGGGTACACCGATAATGTGATGGGACTCTCCGAAGCAGAGTGGATACAGAAGAAAATCGACATTGACGCAAAAGCGCAACAAGAAATCGAGGCAAACCGTCAAAGACTCCAGGACGAGACGATGAAGAGGCGGCTCGATGAGTATCAAAAGGCAAACGACGTCATTAGCTCGCTCGAACAAGAGGTGGAACGAAACAAGCAAAACGCTCTCGAAAATGAATTGGCGACGCTCAGAGAACAAACGGAAGAGCGGAAAAAAGCACTACAAAGCATCATAGATGCGAAAAGAGAAAGCGGGGAGAGTTATGCGGAGGAAGCGAAAACGCTTGAACGCTTGCGGACCATCGAAGCAGAACGCGCCGCACAGATAGAGGAAAAGCACGCCAATCATGCGAAAAAATTCTCGGACGATTTCGAAGCCTCGGAAGCCGAACGCGCGGAGAAGGAAAAGGTAGAGAAAGAAAAAAAAGCCTACGATGCGCTCGCAAAATCGAATCCGATAAAGGCAATGCAAACATTTCAAACGAAATGGGAGGAGGCTGAAGCGGAAGCCTCTGCGCGCCAGAAGAACGTACGAGAGACTATCGCAAAAGCGCAGGAAGATGGGATTGTCACGCAGGAAGAGGAGGCGACTATCGCCGCAGCACGAAAAGAATACGATCAGTGGCGCGCAGATTCAAGCTACTTCCATGGGAAGTTGGAGTCGGTGCGAGACTCCATCGGTCAGGAAGCGCTTGCACTGCAAAAAGAAATTAGTCAGCCTACCGCGCCGATCGAATCTTTTTCAAAAAGTACCGTGGAGGCTTTTAAGAAAGAAAGGGAACTCGATGGGATGTCGCAAAGCCCAGAAACAAAAAAACTTGCAGATATACAAAAGTTACTCGAAGAAAAGTACACACGTGAGGCAAAAGTCGCGGAGGAAACGCGCGACTTCACGGAACAACTTGTCAACAATATTATGGGAGTGTAAAAGATGGCGGTACTTGTGAGTGTGCGACCCGGCGGCGAGTCGTATGATCGAACGCTCGAACAGTCTGGACAACTGCGGACAATAAAGGAGGCGTTGTCATTTGAATATGGCGTGATTGCAACGTCGAACGATGAAAGTCGTGCGAGAATTCTTTCTACGCTTGGGGTGCCAAGAGTGGGAGATTATAACGGGCTGCTTGTGTGCAAAAAGGTGTCGTTGAAAAGCTCGAAACTCATCTCTTTTCAGGGGAGAACGACAAAACTTTATACCATCTCGGCGGAGTACGAAACGATGACTACACCAGACCCGACGGAGTTGCCTCCCGAGGTGTCATGGGATGCGGAGTGCCTTGAGATACGGTGTGATAAAGATGTCGAAGACGAAAAAGATGTCGAGAACTCAGCCGGGGAGCCTCTCATTTTGACAAGAGCGCTCACGGTCGTGGTTCTCAACGTGAGCAGGTACTACGAGGCGGCTGCTTTTTCGCCAGCGCTCATTTTCGAGTACACAAATACCGTGAGTGCCGGCGAGTTTTGGGGTGCTCCTGCTGAACATGCGAAACTCGAAAAAATCACAATCGCGTATGAAACGGTCGACCTTCCCAGCGGCGAAAAAAAACGGTATGCGAAAGTGTCGTTTGTCGTAAAATTTAAGTTTTTACCCGATACGGAAAAACCATGGAAGGCGTCGCTCCTCGACTTCGGAACGCGGTGTCGCAATCCGCAATCGGGAAAAATCGAGCGCGCGCTTGACACTTCGACCGCACGCCCGATCGAGGTGAAACTCGACGGAAAAGGGAACCGACTCGAGGAAGGAGCGGAGGGAGTGTATCTCGACTTCAATGTATACAAAGTTAAGGATTTCGGTCCGCTCGGAATTGATCAAAAGGAGCTTGGATTTTGATGGCACTCTACGGATTTAAGGATCGCCGCATCGCAGAACGATGTAAAATTTTAGTGGATTCCATGCGCACGAAAGAGGGGTGCGGTTATCCCGCAAACGAAGACACCGGCTCCCGGATTTTCATTGTCCGGCTTGAGACCTCGCTCGAGGCGGCGC
>JAUNBK010000195.1 GCA_030527105.1 Planctomycetia bacterium | reverse complement strand
GGTTGATTCTGAACCTGCGGGTGTCTCGTCCAACGGTGGGAATGGAGAGAGGGAGGGAGTGCTACGCTCTCCAGATTTCGCGTCTCGTGTCAATGCCCCGAGTCGGTACAAAATCAACTTTGGGAAAGGCGGGACGGTTTCGAGAGGTTTCGATCCGCGCATCACTTCTCCACCCAACTCCGTGAGAGACAAAACGGGACGATTCGCGCTGCCTGGGAGACTCGCTTGACGAATGAGCGACACCGCCATGAGCGCATCGATCATCGCGAGAATGTCCTTCTGCATGTATTGCGACAACTTTCCGTAGGTCGTGACGCTGTCCAATTTTAGCTGGATCACTCTTTGCGAGGTGGATCCGCACAAAACTTGGGCGAGAAGCGTTCTTCCGCAGGAGAATTTCCGCTCCATCGTGATGCGCGCGAGTCCGCTCAAAATGATGCGCGCCACCATCGTGAGTTCGGGCGTGACGCGATACTCCACCTCGCGTGAGGTGACGCCTTCTCGTTCGTTTGGAGCGAATGCCGATGAATTCTCCACGCTCGACCTGTCGCTATTGGTGTTCGACGCTGAGGATTTTTGCGCGACGGAACGCGTCTCTTGCGGCGTCGTGATGCCGCGACGCTTGCAATTGTCGCAATGCCCGCAACTTCCCGAGTCTTTTTGACCAAAATAGTCCAACACCTTCGACTGACGACACATGCTCGACAAAGCGTAGCCGCACACACTGTCCAAACGGTCGTATTCTGCCGATTTTCGCTTTTCGTGCAACGCAAAATCAATGTCCAAGTCGTCGAACTTCGGATATTTCGGGCGAAAATTCCCCGAGTTGGTTTGATCCTCCTGGTTGCTCGGCACCATTCGGACGGCACGTCCGCGAAAGGGTGGCACATAGGTGAAAAATGCATGGCGATTGAGCTCCCGAAGCGCCGTTGCAATGGAGGTGGGCTTCAAATTGGTGAGTTGCTCAAGTTGCTCCATCGTGCAATAAACGGTTTCTCCGAATCGATTTCCCACGATTGCGAGAGCGGCGTCCCACACTTTTAGCTGCGTTTTTGCGTTGGGGGCGAGAAAATTGCCCGCCGTGGTGTAGGAATCGTCGATTTGGAGGGAGATATAATTTTCGGAAGCGTCCATTCTCCTCAAGACGCCGGCGGACTCGAGGAGTTTTTCGCACGCGCCAATCGCGTCGGCTCCCATGTGCGTCAGTTCCAACTCCTCGCGAATTTCAAGCTGAGTTTTCTCAATGACCTGCGTCCCTTGTGCGCACAGATAATGATAAACCTGCCTCACGACGTCCTTTGAGGGGTAAGCACCCTCAATGAAAAACTCCTGCGTCCTTCGATCCGCGTAACTAAAAAGGAGGATGCAGTGGGACGGCTTCCCATCTCTCCCCGCGCGCCCCGCCTCTTGATAATATCCTTCGAGCGAGCCGGGCATATTGTAGTGTATCACGAATCGAACGTCCGGCTTGTCCACACCCATTCCGAATGCCGTCGTCGCCACGACAATGTCCGCTTTTTGGAGTGCCACGGGGGGAATCTCGCTTGCTTCCTCCGCAGAAGGAGGCTGCTTGCCGCGCATGAATTCCTCCTGCACCACGCGTCGATCCTCCGCATTCATCCCGGCATGATACGCGACCGCGCGCCGACGCGTGAAGGTGTTGATGTAGTTCGCGACCTCGTCCGTCCGTTTGCGTGAGGAAGTGTAGACGATGCCTGAGCCGGGATGATGATGGAGAAAATCGAGAAGCGCGTCTTTCTTGTTTTGCTCACCCGAGACCTGCTGCACCTCGTAAAAGAGATTTGGTCGCGCAAAGCCCCGGATAAAAACGGCGGGTTCCTGCAAGGCAAGCAGATCAACAATGTCCTTTTGCACCGTGGGCGTTGCAGTCGCCGTGAGAGCCACGGTCGGCGGGGAGCCAATCTGCGCGCGAAAATACCCCAATTTCGCATAATCGGGTCGAAAATCGTGCCCCCACTGGCTGATGCAATGCGCCTCGTCGATCGCTAAAAGAGAAATATTCGCCCTCCTTGCGGCTGCGAGAAAGCGCCCGTCGCGAAAGCGTTCCGGAACGACGTACATCATCCGAAACTCACCTTGCGCCATGCGCTCCATTCTGTCGAGTTGTTCCGCTCCGGAAATTGTCCCATTAATGAAAGACACCGGGATTCCCAAACTCTCGAGATAGTCGACCTGATCCTTCATGAGAGCGATGAGCGGCGAGACAACGAGCGTGACGCCCTCCAAAGCCAGCGCGGGCAATTGGTAGCAAAGACTCTTCCCCCCGCCAGTCGGCATGACGCACAGCGTGTCGCGACCAGAGAGGATTGTGCGAATAATCTCCTCCTGCCCGGGTCGAAACGACGACAGTCGAAAACGACTCAAAAACGACTCTAGCGCAAAATCTACCAAAACTCCTACCTCGAAAAACATACGGAGACGAACTAATCTACATTTTTTAATACTTCGCGTCGAAATATCCTATTCCGTCCGGCGTTGGAACTTCGCGCAAATTCAAACTCCCCTCAGTACCAGTATAGCCCGAAATGGAATTTTGTCAATAGTGGGGGGGAAAATGGCGCCGCGAGTTATCGTACCTCCCCTTTTGTGGAAAACTTCTCCATTTTCGTCGGTGGGAATTTTGTTGTCTAACGTTTG